>JAJXWG010000209.1 GCA_021781695.1 Pseudomonadota bacterium | reverse complement strand
AATGGCGACGGCTATCCTTTCTGGTCGTTCTGGGAAAACATACGCACCTGGTGGCAGATACGCGAGCTACCCAATGTGATGTTTCTCCATTTCAACGATTTAAAGCGCGACATGCCGGGCCAAATGCACCGCATGGCTCAGTTTCTCGATATCCCGGTTGATGAAACGCAATGGAAGAATATCCTCGAATATTGTTCGTTTGACTGGATGAAAAAGAATGCAACCAAAAGTGTGCCTCTGGGCGGCGCATTCTGGGACGGCGGCGCCGAAACCTTCATCAACAAGGGAACCAATGGCCGCTGGAAGGAAGTGCTAAGCCTGGAAGAATCGACGAAATATGAAGCACGCGCGGCGCAGGAGCTGGGGCCTGAATGCGCCACTTGGCTTGCAAACGGGATAAGCGCTAGCGCTGGTAAGAGCCCTGGCCGCTGAAAAATTCCTGCATCATGAAATCCTCGAGCCCCGCATTGTCCTCCGGCTTGGCCGACAGGACAACAACCCTCCCCAGCCGTTCGGATTCCCAATTGAAGTAGCCCTTGTACTCGCGGCGGATGATCTTGATCATCGCTTTGACGATCGCAAGATCGATATTGCCGTCGGGGCCCGCCTTCACATCGATGAGTTCGAGCCTGGAATTGTTGTAGTCGTTCTTCCAGCCCCTGAAACTGAATTCAGCAGTACTGCCCGAAATCCATCTGATCTGGAAAATGCCGTTGGTGCCCTGATGTTGCAAGTTGCGCTTGATGATTGCATCTCTTAACTGATCCGGCGTCGGGCCTTGGGCTGCGGCATTTTCCTTGGCAGCTTCATCTTCCATATCCTGTGCCTGCTGTTTCTTGGCCTTGACGTAGGACATCAGATCGGTAGGGGCGCCTGGCTCCGGCGTCTTAAAGACTGGATGCGGTGCTTCCGGTTTTTGCACTGCGATGATCTTAGGCTTGGGCTGCCTGATCCTGGTCTTTTCCGGAACGGGCTTCTCTTCCTTCAGCGCTATGATATGCGTCTTTGCAGGCAGATTCACAATCCTGACACTCAGAGGTTGTGGCGGCAGGTTGATGCCGGCTTCCATGGGTTTTCTTGGAAAAATCGCAAACAGCAGCACGAGGTGCAACAGAAGCGAAGCAAGAAATGCGATCAGCGTGTTGCGCTTGACCCTAAATTCGATGTAGGGATCCTTTTCAGGGCGATCCCAGGTTGCTTGACTCGCCTCAAGGCTATCCATTAAAACATTCCGTTCAAGTTCTTATCGCCGACTCAGCAGCAATTCTCATTAAATGTGCAAATGCCCTCTCAACGCACCATGCGCGCTGCATGACGGCTCGCGCCTTGTGGAAGGACTGTCTTAATGCCTGCGATCTTTTTTAGCGGGCAGGTTTACGACAAGCATTGACGAAGTTAATTCAGAGCCCGAGGCCTGATCACTTTCCTCTGGCCGCAATCAGCACCGCCCAGAAGCCTAGCGACAGATAACACAAGAGCGACCATTCCGGAATGTTAAGCGTCAGAAAGGCCCACCCTTTTTCTGCGCATTCTCCCGATCCATGCATCAGCGATTTCAGCACATTGGACATCGGCATGGTTTCCAGCATGTAGTCCAGCCCCGGGCCGCAGGCTGGCACCTGATCCTTGGGCAAATGCTGTATCCAGATGTGGCGCCCGGCAACTGCAATGCCCAACATTGAAAGCAGGCTGATCAGCACTGCATAGATGCGCTCGCCAGTGCGCTTCGGACCATGCGTTGCAGCGATCAGAAACAGCACCAGCATGGCGATGAAAATCACGCGCTGCACCATGCACAAAGGACAGGGATCTTCGTGTTTGACATACTGCAGATAAAGCGCGAAGCCGATGAGTGAACTCGAGAACAAGAAACCTGCCAGATACAGCCAGCTGTTGGGAATGCGCCGCCAGAGTTTTGCCATGTATCAACCTCTACAGTTTTAATCGGGGTAAAACGTAAAGGCAGCATTATAGCGCGCTAGTCTGCCTCGTCTATCCAGTTCGCCTGTATCGCTTCGAGCACTTTCTCGCCACCATGACCGTGATCGTCGTCAAAACCTTCAAGACCGACCACCCAGTTGTGCAGATCGACAAAGCGCACCTTGCGCGGATCAACTTCGGGATATTTTTCGCTTAATGCAATCGCGATATCGCGCACATCTACCCATTTCATGTCAGCCCTCCTTGACCATGTTGATGGTGTATTTGGGAATTTCAACGACCAGGTCCGCACCCGCCACCACTGCCTGACAGGAAAGGCGGGAATTTGGTTCCAGCCCCCATGCCTTGTCCAGCAGATCGTCCTCGAGTTCCTCCGCAGGCTGCAAGGAGTCATATCCCTCGCGCAGGATGACATGGCATGTGGTACAGGCGCAGGATTTTTCGCAGGCGTGTTCGATTTCAATGCCGTTTTGCAACAAGGCGTCGCAGATGGAAATGCCCGGGGCTACTTCGAGCAACGCGCCTTTGGGGCAAAGTTCCTCATGCGGCAATACGATGATTTGCGTCATTACTTGACCTCCAGCTCAGATATATTTTTCCCGGCCAGCGCGCGTTTCACACTCTTGTCCATGCGTGACTGCGCGAAACTGACGGTCGATTCATTCAATGCTACAATCGCGCGCTTGATGACCATGTGATCAGGCGATTGCAGCGCTTCCTTCAGCGCATTCATCTGCGACTCGATATGTGTGCGCTGACTCATTTCCAGCAGCTCGCCATCCTGCATCAGCGCATGCTGTACCGCATCAATCAGCTGGGTTGCTTCCGTTTCCTGTTCGCGCAGCGCGCGCGCCTGCATGTCGCCCTTTGCGTGCTGCGTGGAATCCTGCAGCATGCGGGTGATCTCCGCATCGCTCAACCCATAGGAGGGCTTGACCTCGATCGCCGCCTCAATACCGGAGCCCATTTCGCGCGCCATCACGCTGAGCAGACCGTCCGCATCC
>JAJXWG010000208.1 GCA_021781695.1 Pseudomonadota bacterium | reverse complement strand
AAACCTGCGGGCCCCGCCGTGCCGCTGGAAGAGGTCGAGCCTGCGAAAGAAATCGTCAAGCGCTTTGCCACTGGCGCGATGTCGCTTGGCTCCATATCGACCGAGGCGCACAGCACGCTTGCAATCGCGATGAACCGCATCGGCGGCAGATCCAATACCGGTGAAGGCGGCGAGGATGCGGCGCGCTTCGGGATCCTGAAGGGCGGCGAGATGCTCTCGGAGATCGTGGGCAAGAACCGCATTGAGGCGGATCGCGAGATGAAGGCTGGCGACTCGCTGCGTTCGAAGATCAAGCAGGTTGCATCGGGCAGGTTCGGCGTCACAGCGGAATATCTGGCCAGCGCAGACCAGATACAGATCAAGATGGCACAGGGCGCAAAGCCCGGTGAAGGCGGGCAGTTGCCGGGCCACAAGGTTTCCGAGTACATCGCCAAGCTGCGTTTTTCGGTGCCCGGCGTGGGGCTGATTTCGCCGCCGCCGCATCACGACATCTATTCCATCGAGGATCTGGCGCAGCTCATCCATGATCTGAAAAACGCCAACCCGTCCGCATCGATTTCGGTGAAGCTGGTATCCGAGGTGGGCGTGGGCACGGTCGCTGCGGGCGTGTCCAAGGCCAAGGCCGACCACATCGTGGTGTCCGGTTTCGACGGCGGCACAGGCGCATCCCCTTTGTCTTCCATCAAGCATGCGGGCACACCCTGGGAGCTTGGGCTGGCCGAAGCGCAGCAGACGCTGGTGCTAAATCATCTTCGCGGCCGCGTCGCGTTGCAGGTCGATGGGCAGTTGAAGACCGGCCGGGACGTGCTGATAGGTGCGTTGCTGGGTGCCGATGAGTTCGGTTTTGCGACCGCACCGCTGGTCGTCGAAGGCTGCATCATGATGAGGAAGTGCCATCTCAATACCTGTCCTGTCGGTGTTGCCACGCAGGACCCCGAGCTGCGCCGCAAATTCACGGGCCAGCCAGAGCATGTGGTGAACTACTTCTTCTTTGTCGCGGAAGAGCTGCGCGAACTGATGGCGGGCATGGGCATACGCAAGGTCGATGATCTGATCGGGCGCAGCGATCTTCTGAATGTGAAGCACGGCATTGCGCACTGGAAATCGCAGGGGCTGGATTTTTCAAGGGTGTTCCATCAGGTGGATGTGCCTGCAAGCATTGCACGGCGTCATGCAGAAAACCAGGATCACGAGCTCGAAAAAGCGCTGGACAATGCGCTGATCGCCAAAGCCCAAGGCGCGCTTGAAAACAGGACGCCTGTCGTCATCAGCAGTGGAATCAGAAACGTGAACCGCACGGTCGGTACCATGCTCTCGCATGAGGTGGCAAAGAAATACGGCCATGCTGGATTGCCCGATGACACGATACAGGTGAAGTTTTCCGGCACAGCCGGGCAGAGTTTCGGCGCCTTCCTGTCGAAGGGGATTTCGTTCGAACTCAAAGGTGAAGGCAATGATTACGTGGGCAAGGGCCTTTGCGGCGGACGCATCAGCATCATGCCGCCTGAGGATGCAAAGCTGGTTGCTCACGAGAACATCATCGTCGGCAATACCGTGATGTATGGCGCGACGACCGGCGAATGTTATTTCAACGGTGTCGCTGGAGAACGTTTCGCGGTGCGCAATTCCGGTGCAATTGCGGTCGTAGAGGGTCTGGGCGATCACGGCTGCGAATACATGACAGGCGGGATGGTCATCGTGCTGGGCCAGACAGGGCGCAACTTTGCGGCCGGGATGTCCGGTGGCGTTGCTTTCGTGCTGGATGAGACCGGTGACTTTGAGCGGCGTTGCAATCTGTCCATGGTTGAGCTTGAGCCTGTGGAAGAGGAAGTGGCTGCACTAGATGAAACCGATGCGCTGCCGGAAACTCATGGGCGAGTGCATTTCAATCATTTGAACAAGGCGGATGAGCAGGCCTTGCGTGAACAGATTGAAAAGCACCTGATGTACACAGGCAGCGAACGCGCAAGGTTGATACTGGAGGACTGGAAGACCTATCTGCCCAAGTTTACCAAGGTGATGCCGAGTGATTATCGTCGCGCGCTGCAGGAGCGCGCGGCGCAACAACAAAAGGAGGCGGCATAATGGGTAAGCCTACTGGATTCATGGAATACGGGCGCCTGTCGGAAGCGAGCCTGCCTGTCGGGGACAGGTTGAAAAACTACAAGGAATTCGTGCTGCATCTGACTGACGACGAGGCCAAGGTGCAGGGTGCGCGCTGCATGGACTGTGGTATTCCGTTCTGTACATCGGGCTGTCCGATCAACAACATCATTCCTGACTGGAACGATCTGGTCTACAAGGGAAAATGGCGAGAGGCGCTGGATGTGTTGCATTCCACCAACAATTTTCCCGAGTTCACCGGGCGTTTGTGCCCTGCACCCTGCGAGGCGGCCTGCACGCTGAACATCAACAGCGATGCGGTGGGTATCAAGTCCATAGAACATGCGATCATTGACCGTGGTTGGGAGCAGGGCTGGGTCGTTCCCCTGGCGCCTGCCGTGAAGACCGGAAAGAAAATCGCCATTGTGGGTTCTGGACCTGCCGGGATGGCTTGCGCACAGCAGCTTGCGCGTGCGGGTCACGATGTCACGTTGTTTGAAAAGAACAGCCGCATCGGCGGGTTGATGCGTTACGGCATTCCGGATTTCAAGATGGAGAAGTCGCATATCGACCGCCGCATCGCACAGATGCAGGCCGAGGGCGTGACGTTTAAGACTTCAACGTTTGTAGGTCACGAGTGTGAGGCCAATGTCGGCAACATGGCGACCGAGAAGATTGCTCCGGAAGCCTTGCTTGCCCAATACGATGCGGTCGTCCTGACGGGAGGGGCTGAAACGCCGCGAGATCTGCCTGTCCCGGGACGCGAACTTTCGGGAATTTACAACGCGATGCAGTTTCTGCCGCAGCAAAATCAGGTCAATGCAGGCGATGTTCTGCCCGAACAGATCAGGGCCA
>JAJXWG010000022.1 GCA_021781695.1 Pseudomonadota bacterium | reverse complement strand
CAGGTGATCGCGCGGCGCCAGCCGACCGCCAGCGATCTGCGCCTGGTGATGATGGTCGTTAAGACCATCACCGACCTCGAGCGCATCGGCGACGAGGCGGAGAAGATTGCGCGCATGGCGAAGATGCTTTCCGAGAAGCACGGTCTTGCCATTCCCCGTTACAACGAGATCAAGCATGCGTCCGAGCTTGCGATCGACATGCTTAGAAAGTCCCTGGATGCCTTTGCGCGCCTGGATGTCGCGATGGCCGCTGAAGTGGTACGCCAGGACGATCAGGTGGACGTTGAATTCCGAGCCATCATGCGCTATCTCATCACCTTCATGATGGAAGACCCGCGCACGATCACGACCTCATTGGAGATACTGTTCGTGGCGAAGGCGATAGAGCGCATCGGCGACCATGCGAAAAATATCTCCGAATATGTCATCTATATGGTCAAGGGGCGGGATGTGCGCCACGTCTCTGTCGATGAGATCGAGCGGGAAATTCAGCAGTAATGGAGCAGCAGCCAATTCTTGCCGCCGTTGATCTCGGATCCAACAGTTTCAGGCTGCAGGTGGCGAAGGTGGAAGGCGAACAGCTATACATGCTGGACGGACTGCGCGAGCCGGTGCGTCTGGCGGCCGGGCTCACCGAAGACAACTACCTTGACGAGGCAGCCCAGCAGCGAGCACTTGCGGCACTTTCCCGCTTTGCAGAGCGCCTGCGCGATCTGCCTCCCGAGGCGGTGCGTGCGGTCGGCACCAATTCGTTGCGCGTGGCAAAGAATTCCGCCAGATTCATCGCGGACGCAGAAAAAATTCTGGGTTTTCCGATAGAGGTGATCGCAGGCCGCGAAGAAGCGCGCCTGATATACCTAGGTGTTGCACACGGAATGCCGAAATTGGAAGAGCAGGTGCTGGTGATGGACATAGGCGGAGGCTCGACCGAATTCATCATCGGCCGCGGATATCAACCTATCAAGCTGGAAAGCCTGTACATGGGCTGTGTCAGCTTCAGCAAGCGTTTTTTCCCCGAAGGCAAAATCACCAAGCAGAACATGCAGCGCGCAGAACTTGCGGCGCGCAGCGAATTGCAAAGCATAGTCGCCGACTACAAGGGGCAGTGGCAGAAGGCGATAGGCTCGTCGGGGACCGCCAAGGCGATATGCGAGGTCCTCGAACTGAACGGCTACAGCAGCAGCGGCATCACGCGCGAGGGGCTTGATCTGCTGCGCGCGCATCTGATCAGGACTGGCGATGTGCAGAAGCTGTCATTGCTGGGCTTGAGACCGGATCGGATGTCCACACTGGCTGGCGGTTTTGCGATCATGTATGCGGCGTTCGACGAATTGGGGATCGCGCAGATGCAGCCTGGATTGACCGCTTTGCGCGAAGGCGTGCTGTATGACCTTTGGGGGCGCTTTCACAACAACGACATGCGCGATGTGACGGTGCAGCATTTCATGCGCCGCTATCACGTCGATGTGAAACAGGCGGAGAGAATCGTGAAGTTCTCGAATGTTCTGGCAAAACAATTTCTTGGCACGGGCAATCACGAGACTGCGTTGCAGACTTTGGATTGGGTTGCCAGCCTGCACGGCATCGGCATCCGGGTTGCGCACAGCGGCTACCACAAGCATACGGCTTACATCCTTGCCAATGCCGACATGCCGGGTTTTTCGAAGAAGGAGCAGGCACGCTTGAGCCTGCTTGCGCTTTCGCACCGTGGCAATCTGAAAAAACTGCAGGGCTTGTTGGTCAGCAGCGAAGACTGCCTTCTGGCGATGAGTCTGCGCCTGGCTGTGCTGTTCTATCGCAATCGCAGTGATGTCGTATTGCCTGAAATGACGGCGAGCTTTACGGGGACAAAATATTATCTTGCGATGGAATCGGACTGGCTGAATCAGAATCCACTGACTGAGACGGCCTTGCAGGAAGAAGTGAAACAGTGGAAGGTTCTGGGAGTGACGATACAGATTATCAGAAAATAGCGGCACTTGGGCGGAGAACGGTCGCGGACGGGTTCATAATGAAATGACGCTTTCAGCAAAAAACTGGCTGGGTAGAATAGTCGGGGCTGGTCTGCTTCCAACGGACAAGGCGGAACTGCGTCTCGAAAAAACCGTGATGACCTTGGTTCCGCTGATCATCGCGCCGCTCGCGCTGATCTGGGGAACGACCTATTTTTTGCTGGGGCACTGGCTATCCGGCGCACTTCCGATGTCATATGCGCTCATCTCGGCAGCCAGCCTGTTGAATTTCTTCAGGACAAAAGACATCCGTTTCGTCCATCACAGTCAGCTGATTCTGGTGCTTTTGCTGCCTTTTTTCCTGATGTGGTCGCTGGGCGGGTTTGCCGCAGGCAGCATGGTGATGATATGGGCGATTTTCTCGCCCATCGCCGCGCTGATGTTTTTAGAGAAGCGCGAAGCGTTCAAATGGTTTCTGATGTATTTCATGCTGATCCTGATTTCCGCGCTGATAGACGATCATGTCGCGGCAGTGGTGACGCCGCTGCCTGATCTGGCCAGAAAAATATTCTATCTCTTGAACATGGGATGCGGATCGGCGGGACTGTATCTCTTGGTGTCTTATTCCATGGGGGAAGACAAGCGGGCCAAAGAGGCAGACCTTCGCATGTCTGCCGTATCCTTCGAATCGCAGCAGAGTCTGATGATCATGGATCCCGACGGCGTGATCCTGAGGGTCAACAAGGCGTTCACGGTAGACACAGGATATGGTTGCGATGATGTGGTAGGCAAGACGCCCAGGTTCTTCCAGTGCGGCCGACACGATGCGGACTTCTATCGAGACATGCTGGCAGACATAATGCGCACCGGAGCTTGGCAAGGAGAGATATGGGTCAGGCAAAAGGGGGGCGAGAACCGGGAAAAATGGCTCAGCGTTTCGGCTGTCAAGGGCGATGATGGCCATGTAAGTCATTATGCATGCGCACATACCGACATCACCGAGCGCAGGGACATCGAGCGCAGAAATGAGGTGCTCCTGCTGCGCCAGAAAGTGCTGATGAGTTCCACGCTCGAGGGCGTGCACATCATGGACGTTGCGGGCAACATCGTCGAAGCCAATGACGCTTTCTGCAGGATGCTGGGATATTCCCACGAAGAGGTCGGCAAATTGAACGTGGCTGACTGGGATGCGCAGTGGTCCAAGGAAGAGCTGATGGTTCGTTTCCAGAAACTGGTGCATGTCAGTGCAGCCAGATTTGAATCGCGGCATCGACGCCGCGATGGAACGATGATCGACGTTGAAATCAGCACGACCGGGGCAGAGATAGACGGAAGACGGTATCTGTTTGCCACGAGCTACGATATCACCAAGCGAAAGGCGGCAGAAGAGACGATCAGGCGACTTGCCTTCCACGATCCGCTGACCCATCTTCCCAATCGCCAACTGCTCCTGGACAGGCTCGCGCATGCGCTGGCTTCATGCGATCGCGGGGTGAACAGGGGTGCGATACTTTTCATCGATCTCGACAATTTCAAAACGCTCAACGACACACTGGGCCATGTGATGGGAGATTTGCTTCTGCAACAGGTTGCGGACCGACTGGTTTCCTGCGTGCGCGAGGGGGATACGGTCGCGCGCCTGGGCGGGGACGAGTTCGTGGTGATGCTGGAAAACCTGAACGAACAGGCGATAGTGGCCGCAGAGCAGGTGGAGTCCATAGGCGAAAAGATACTGGCCGCGTTAAGCAAGCCGTACCAGCTGAAGGCGCAGGTGTTCCGAAGCTCAGGCAGCCTGGGAGCAGCCTTGTTCTGCAAGGAAACGAAGGATGCTGAAGAGCTGCTGAAGCAGGCTGACATTGCGATGTATCAGGCAAAGAAGGCCGGGCGCAATACCTTGCGCTTTTTCGACCAGAAGATGCAGCGGACGATCAACGCGCGCGTTGCGATAGAGGGCGAATTGCGGCTGGCGCTGGAGAGAGGGCAATTCGAGCTGTATTATCAGGTGCAGGTGGATCGTGAAGGCAAACCAGTTGGCGCTGAGGCATTGATACGCTGGAATCATCCTGAACGCGGCATGGTCATTCCAGAAGAGTTCATATCCCTGGCGGAGGAGACCGGGCTGATACTGCCGATCGGGCGCTGGGTGCTCAATGAGGCTTGCGCAAAACTTGCTGACTGGTCTGCTGACGAGAAGATGCGCCAACTGGTGCTGGCCGTGAACATCAGCGCACAGCAATTCCGTCAGGCGGATTTTGTTGATGAGATCAAGGAGATCATCACGAAGAATGTGCTTGATCCAGCGTTGCTCAAGCTCGAGCTGACCGAAAGCATGTTGCTGGAAAACTCGACCGAGGTGGTCGCCACGATGAATGCGCTGAAGGCAATTGGCGTGCAGTTGTCGCTCGACGATTTCGGTACAGGCTATTCTTCGCTGCAATACTTGAAGAGAATGCCGCTGAACCAGATCAAGATAGACCAGTCCTTCGTGCGCGATATTGCAACCGCGCCTAACGATGCTGCGATCGTGCAGACCATCATTGCGATGACTCAGGCGCTGAAGCTCAATGTGATCGCGGAAGGCGTGGAAACCGCGGCGCAGCGCGAGGTGCTCGATTTGAAGAGTTGCCAGGCTTATCAGGGATATCTTTTTGGCGAACCCCTGCCGGTCGAACGGTTCGAGGCATTGCTCAGGGAATTGTGAGTGATTTGCAATGAGGCGGGAAATTCTGTGGTTCGGTGTTAAACTGGATGCCGAAGCTGGCCAGACAGTCGCCGCGCATGCAAATGCGGGGAGGAAAGTCCGGGCTCCGCAGAGCAGAATGCCGGTTAATGGCCGGACACCGTGAGGTGATGAACAGTGCCACAGAAAATATACCGCCGATGGCTGTGCAAACAGATCAGGCAAGGGCGAACCGGTGCGGTAAGAGCGCACCGCGCGCCCGGCAACGGGCGTGGCAGGGTAAACTCCATTCGGAGCAAGATCAAATAGGCTGACCATGACGTGGCTCGCGTCGTCAGCGGGTAGATCGCTTGAGCGTCAGGCAACGAAACGCCTAGAGGAATGACTGTCCACGACAGAACCCGGCTTATCGGCCAGCTTCACCCTTCTTTAGCAAAAGCTCGAACTCTTCAGGAGGAACGGGCCTGGAAAACAGATACCCTTGTGCATAATCGCAGCCTGCGGCAAGCAGGCTGTCTTTCTGCGCCTGCGTCTCCACGCCTTCTGCGATCACCTTGAGCCCGAGCTTGTGCGCCATCATTACGATCGCTTCCGAAAGCGTCATGTCGCTTGCATCGCTTGCGATATCGTGCACGAAGGACTTGTCGATTTTGAGGTAGTCGATATCGAGCCGCTTGAGGTAGGAGAGCGAGGAGTAGCCTGTGCCGAAATCGTCGATGGCGACCTCGATTCCCGCATCGCGGAATTTGAGGAGCTTGTTTGTGATGCTGGCATCGGCATTCAGCAGCAGACCTTCGGTGATTTCGATGACGATGTGTTTTCCGGAAAGACCGAGCTCGCGCAAATGGGTCAGCCATCTGTCTATGCTGCTGTCATCGCTTTGGAATTGCACTGGAGACGCGTTCACGCTGATTTGGAAGTCGCCCGGAACATGCGCCAGCCAGCGGCTGATCCAGCGTGCTGCCTCCCTGAACACCCAGTCGCCAATCTCGATGATCAAGCCGCTTTCTTCGGCCAGCGGAATGAAATCCATCGGGCTCACCATGCCGCGGACCGGATGTACCCAACGCAACAGCGCCTCGGCCTTGATGATTTTTCCTGTGACAAGATCGACGACAGGCTGGAAATAGAGCCTGAACTGGCTTGAGGTAAGCGCGCCGCGCAGATCGTTCAGCATCTTGAGCCTTTGCTGAGCCCTATCCTGCAAGGAATTCGTGAAATAGGCCAGGCGGTTGCGCCCCGCATTTTTTGCAAGATACATTGCCTGGTCCGCATTGCGCAAGAGCTGTTCCACATCGAGCGCATCGTCTGGATAAAAGGTGATGCCTATGCTTGCAGACACATAGGCATTGTCGGTGCCGAGCATGAATGGCGCAGAAAGTTTTTCGAGGATCTGCTGCGCAATTTTTTCCACATGCGTGCTATCTGGCAATTCAGACAGAACTACGGTGAACTCGTCGCCGCCCAAGCGTGCGACCGTATCAGATTCGCGCACGCAGGAGACGATGCGGTGTGCGGCTTCGATCAGCAACATGTCCCCCAGCTGGTGACCCAGCGTGTCGTTGACTTCCTTGAAACGGTCAAGATCGATGAACAGCAGCGCGAGCCTTGAATTTCCGCGATGTGCCTTCTTGATTTCCTGTTCCAGACGGTCGTGGCACATGCGCCGGTTGGGCAGGTCGGTCAGCAAATCGAAATTGGCCTGTCTCCAGATCAGCTCGTCCGTGCGCACCTTGTCCGTGATGTCGGAAAAGAGCGCGACATGGCGATGCACCGACCCGTCAGGGTTGTAGATAGTGTTGATGGTCAGCCATTCGGGGTAGGTCTCGCCGCTCTTGCGGCGGTTCCATATCTGTCCATGCCAGATGCCACGGGTTTTTACATCGTTCCACAGGTTTCTGTAAAAATCCGCATCGTGCTTTCCGGATTTCAAAAGTCCCGGATTACGCCCCGATACTTCGTCCAATGTGTAGCCTGTGACTTCGGTGAAGGCAGGATTGATCGCGATGATCCGGTTTCTTTCGTCCGTGATCATCATCGCTTCGCTGGAGTTGTTGTACACCATGGAGGCGAGCTGAAGCTCATCCTCTGTGCGCTTGCGCTCTATGCTCACGCCAACCAGTTTTGCACAGCTTGAAATCAGTGCAATGTCTGCTTTGCTCGGGATGCCTGGTTTGCGGTGATAAATGGCAAAGGAACCAAGCACCTTTTGGGTCGCGCCGTATATGGGTTCGGACCAGCAGGAAACGAGGCCTGCCTGTTCAGCAAGGTGCCTGTAGTTCTTCCAGTAGGGATGGCTGCGTATATCTTCGACTACGACGCGCTCTCCGGTATAGGCGGCAGTCCCGCAGGAGCCGGCCTCAGGCCCGATTTCAGCGCCGTCGATTGCGGCATTGTAGAATGCGGGAAGTGAGGGGGCTACCCCCATTGTGAGATGCTTGCCTTCGCTGTCCAGCAGCAGAACAGAGCACAGCATCCCGGTATTTTCTGCTTCCACGCCTTGCACGACGGCTTCCAGAATTTCGGTTAGGGACCTGCCCTGCGTCAGGAGTTCGAGCACATGGTTGCGCAGGTGTTCGTTGTTTTCGGCGCGACGCCGCTCGGTGATGTCTTCGACGATGGCGACGATATAATCGATGCTGCCATCGGCTTTGCGCACTGCCTGCGGCGCGCGGCGCACATATATGGCTTCACCATCCTTGCGGATGAAGCGGTTTTCTATCGTATAGCTGTCTATTTCGCCGCAGATCAGACGGTCATACAGCTTCAGGTTCTCGTCGAGGTCGTCAGGATGGGTGAGCTCCGCCCAGTTCATGCGCACCAGTTCCTCGTGGGAATAACCCAGCATGCTGCACAGCGCATCGTTGACTTCGAGCCAGCCTTTTTCAGAGCTGGTTGATGCCATGCCGATCAGTGCCTGCTCGAAATAGGCCCTGAAATGGCGTTCGCTGGAAACCAGCGCGGCTTCGGTTTCGCGCTGCGCGCGCCGGTTCATTGCTTCGCGCAGCTCGCGCTCGACGGCGGGCGCGAGACGCGCCAGGTTGCCTTTCATGACGAAGTCGTGTGCACCGGATTTCATCAGTGCGACGGCCTGTTCCTCGCCTATGCTGCCGGAGACGATGATGAACGGGATGTCGATGCCGTTTTCGCGAACGATGCGTATTGCGTCGGCGGAGTTGAAGCCCGGCATGTTGTGGTCTGCGATCACCAGTTCCCAGTCCTGGCGGAGGAGCGAGGCCCTCAATCCATCCTCACTGAATACGCGCTCCGCAGCCGCGTCTATGCCGCCTTGTTTTAATGCGCGCAATGCAAGAAGCGTATCTTCCTCTGAGTCCTCTATGACCAGGACGCGCAGTTTTTTTCTATCAGTCATCCGGCGCCTCGTTCAGCATCAGCCAGTACATGCCCAGCTGCCTTGCTGCCTCGATGAATTCGTTGAAATCGACAGGTTTGCGCACATAGCTGTTCGCGCCCAGATCATAGCTTGAGATCCTGTCCTTCTGTTCGTTTGATGAAGTGAGAATCACGACCGGCAGGCGGCGCGTACGGCTATCGGCGCGTATTCTTTGCAACACTTCCAGGCCATCCACCCTGGGAAGTTTGAGATCAAGCAGGATGATCTGCGGCTGTATGGTGATGTCGCGTCCCGCATACTCCCCCTCGCCGAAGAGATAGTCGAGCACCTCCTGGCCGTCCTTTACTTCTTTTATCTCGTTGGAAATATTGTGCTGCTTTAAGGCGCGCACGGTCAATATGCGGTCATCTGGATTGTCCTCGACCAGAAGAATGATTTTGCTTCCCATCTGAACTCCAGTTCTGTCATTTAAGGTTGATTTGCAATATGCGGCAGCACAAAATAAAAGCAGCTGCCTTCTCCGACTTTACCTTCTGCCCATATCCTGCCGCCATGGCGATTGGCGATGCGCTGTACAGTGGCAAGTCCTATGCCCGTGCCGGGGAACTCATCTTCGGTGTGCAGGCGCTGGAATGCACCGAATAGCTTGGAGACATAGCGCATGTCGAATCCGGCTCCGTTGTCGCGGATGAAATAGACTAGCTCATCACCCTGCATAAGGCTACCAAATTCGATGATGGAGCGATTCTTTTTTCCGCTGTACTTCCACGCATTGCCTAGCAGGTTCTGCAGCATGATCTGTATCAGCCCGGTATCCCCGGTTGCTGTCAGGTCTGGCGAGATAGAAATTTCCGCGTCGCGTTTTGGATCGTCAAGTTTGAGTCCCTGTATGATCTTTTCGGCCATTGCGCTGAGATCGATTTTGACATACTTCATCTCAAGGCGCGTCACGCGGGAAAGCTGCAGAAGGTCGTCGATCAGGGTGCCCATTTTCTGCGCACCTCCTCTGACGCGCTTCAGATAGGAGGCAGCCGTTTCGTCGAGCTTGTCGCCATAATCCTCGATGAGCGCCAGGCTGAAACCGTCTATCGCGCGCAGCGGTGCGCGCAGGTCATGCGAGACCGAATAGCTGAAAGCTTCCAGCTCCTTGTTGCTTGCGGTAAGCTCGTTAGTGCGCAGCTTCACCGTTTCTTCAAGCGTGTCGCGATGCATTCTGATCTGTTTTGCATCTTCCTGGATATGCTTGTCTGCAGACTCGATGGCCCTGGCAAGTCTGCCATACTCATCCTGCCTCTGGTTGAGCGCGGAAAGCGCAATGTTTCCGCTTCCCATCATGGGCAGGACATTCTGGATGTCGCTCAAGGGGCGGGTGATCCAGCGTGCAAGGGCTAGGCCGAAAGCGACGGATGCAAGCGTTACCAGGAACAAATATATCGCAAAGTCGCGCAGGTGTATCCAGAGGAATTGTCTGAACGGGGTGATGTCGAAGGCGACGATGATGCTACCGATTTTCTCGCCTCCGAACTGGACGGGTGCAGCCATGCGGATTGCATCAGCACTGTTCCATAAGACTGTTGTGCTTGGTGCTGCGCCATAAGACTGCATCAAGGGGTGTTTTATCGGATCGGTGGAACCGGCCGTATTGCCGGTATTGTCGAGTGCAGTGATTTCCCTGAATCTGTAGAGCGCGCCATTCTGGTCGTGTTCGCTTTGTTCCTGGAAGTGCTTGAGCTTGTTCCAGAGATCAAAGTGTTTTCCGTAGCGCAGGTCATCCGCTACAGTCAGCGCGATCAGGCTGGTCACGTCGGAAGACTGGGATTTTATCGTGTCGCGCCATTGGCGGCGCAGTTCGTAAAAGTTGTGAATGGCATAGGCCGTGATCGAAACCACGGAAAATACCAGCAGCAGCAGGCTGACCTGGCGGAAAAACGAGCCGGATAGCCAGTTATTCACTGGGCGTGTCCGGCATTACTTCCTTCCGGCCTGATTGCGTCCAGCATTTTTGCGATCGGTGCATAAAAACTGTCCGGTTCAAGCGTGAATCCATCCAGCCCGAAACTCAGCATGATTTGGCTGCCTGCCTTCATGCTGGTCAGCGCATCCTGCAGTTTCTTCTTGGTTCGCTCATCGATACCGTGGCCTGCAACGACGGGAGTGAAAGGGTAAGGACCCATGCGTTCCAGTTCCTGCAGCTTGCCGGCTGCTTCGGGGTGAGCTTTCACGTACTCCACCCAGACATATTCATCTACTGCGGCCACATCTGCAAGGCCGCTTAACAGGGCTGCTATGCTGTTTTCATGAGAGCCGGTGTCGATCGTTAATCTGAAATATTTTGAAATGTCGATATGTTTCCCAAGCAGCGCATATGCGGGGGAGACGAATCCGGAATTTGAGCGTATGTCCGAATAGGCCAGCACCTCGCCCTTGAAATCGGCAAGGCGTTTCTCGGGCCGTCCCTTGCGCGCAAGAATGAGACTGTGATAGAGGGGTTTTCCGTGAAACAGCGGTACTGCGATAAGCTGCTGACCATAGGCCTTGTGGTCCTCGACATATGGCGCGCCGCAGGTCCAGCCGACAGCATCGGGGTGTTCTCTCAGGATGTTGGACAATTCCGTGTAGTTCGATGTGAAAACAGCCTGCATGGGATAGCCGGATTTTTCGGAAAGGAGGTGGACGAATGACTCGATCTGCCGGGCTTGCCCCGAGTTGACGACGACATCGCTTACAACGAAGGAATGCATGGGGGTGGCGTGCGCCTGCCCGAAAATGATAGGAAACAACAGAAAGGCGATGGCAGCGCTTTTGCATATGGTGTACATCTTCCTTCTCCTTGAGCAGTATTGCTTGCACCGGCTTTGGGTCGATAGACGGATTATGAAGGTTTTACTCGGGTATGCGCAATGCTTAAATTGGCCATGTCGCTGCAATCAGTTGTACGTGCAGGCTTCGATAACGAGCGTGAATTTAACTCTGAAGTGCAACTTTTGTAAGTGCGTTTAGGTGGTGAGGTGTGTTATTTTCCGGGTGTAAAGTTTTGATGGTGCATGGCATCCGTTATGACATCTCTGGTCAAGTGCGGTGCAAACAGTTCGATAAAATCGTAAGTGTATGCGCGTAGATATTCGTTCTTGTGTATCGCAATCCGCGTGGTGCTGGACTTGAACAAATGCTCAGCTTCTATCATGCGCAGGTATTTGTCGCGTTCAGGAACAAATGACATCTGCGCCAGAATGCCGACCCCCATTCCCAGTTCCACATAAGTCTTAATCACATCCGCATCGATTGCGGTAAGCGCGATTTTCGGTGTTATACCTGCCTTCTGGAACGCCTCGTTAATCTTGCCGCGTCCGGTGAAAGCAAAGTCATAAGTAATTATGGGGTATTGAGCGAGCATTTCCAGCGTGAGCTGTTTCTCCTTGAGCAAAGGATGATGCAGAGGAGTGATCACACAGTGATTCCATTCATAGCAGGGCAGCGTGATCAGGTCATCGTAAAGCGACAAACTTTCAGTGGCAATGCAAAGGTCGGCTTCTCCGCTCAATACCTGTTCGGCAATCTGCGTTGGGCTGCCCTGATGCAAACTCAGCTGAACCTTGGGATACCGTTTCATGAACTGCTTTATTATCGGAGGTAGGGCATAGCGTGCCTGAGTATGCGTGGTTGCGATGGTCAACAGTCCGGTGTCCTGGGCACTGAATTCCTGCCCGACATGCTTGAGATTTTTCGCATCATGCAGCATGCGTTGTGCGATGGATAAAACAACTTTTCCAGGTTCGGTAATAGCGATGATGCGCTTGCCGTTTCGCACGAATATCTCAACACCCAGTTCTTCCTCGAGTTGTTTTATCTGCTTGCTGATGCCTGGCTGAGAAGTAAACAATGCCTCTGCCGCCCCTGAAATATTCAGCCCCTGGCGAACAATTTCATTGAGATAACGCAATTGGTGCAGGTTCATACCAAATCCTTAATCGCTAATAATTATATTATCGTAACATTAAAGTATTTAATCGCATAAAGAGTTCCCGCTAGAATCCATTCCATGAGTTTACGGGAAAGGCATCATGGACTGGGTTTATACGTTATCTGGATTCTTTGTCGGGCTGACCATCGGCTTTACCGGTGTGGGTGGCGGGTCGCTGATGACGCCTTTGCTGGTGCTGGTTTTTGGTGTATCGCCTGCAATTGCCGTGGGCACTGATTTATTGTACGCCTCGCTGACCAAGACGGTTGGCGTATGGGTGCATGGCAGACGCGGCACAGTGGACTGGAGAGTGGTTGGGCTGTTATCCCTGGGTAGTTTACCGGCCACACTGGTCACTATTCTGTTGATGAAATTCTTGGCGCTGGATGAAAAGGCAATGCACAGCCTCGTGAGCAGCGTGCTGAGCGTTGCGCTGCTGCTGACGGCTGTCACTTTGTTGTTCAAGGAGCAGATCAAGAAAATCGCCAGGCGCAGTGATGGTGCTGTGCATGAATTGCATCACCGCTATTTGCCTGCCGCGACCATCGTTACAGGCGCAATAGCGGGTGCACTGGTGACGGTTTCTTCAATAGGTGCCGGCGCGTTGGGTACGGTAGCCTTGCTTTTCCTGTATCCGCGCATGCCATCGGTAAAAGTAGTCGGCACCGATATCGCTCATGCGGTTCCACTTACCGCTTTTGCAGGCATGGGACATTTAGCGCTGGGAACAGTCGATCTGACGTTGCTGGCTCATCTGTTGCTGGGTTCATTGCCGGGCATTTATATCGGCAGCCATTTGAGCACCAAAATCCCGGAAAAGGTGTTACGTCCTCTGCTTGCAACCATGCTGATGCTGATCGGTACAAAACTGATTTTGTCTTAGGAGCAATGAAATTGAATACAAGAAATTTATCAGATCTGGATGAAATCAAACGCTTTGAACAGGCGATCGCGACTTTTAATGCAGGTGATGTCGATGCGGATCGTTTTACCTCGGTGCGCCTGCAGCAGGGTGTGTATGGCCAGCGCCAACAAGGCGTGAACATGCTGCGTATCAAGATACCCGGCGGCCGGTTGAAAGCAGAACAGCTGGATGCGGTCGCGGATGTGGTCGAAAGTTATGCACAACGCGACATTGCGCATGTGACAACACGCCAGGCGATACAGGTGCATTTTATCCCTTTGGCAGAAATGCCATCTGCAATGCGCCGTCTTGCCGAGGTTGGCATGACCACGCGCGAAGCTTGCGGCAACACAATACGCAACATGACCGCATGCCCGTTGTCGGGTGTCTGCCCGAGAGAACACGTAAATGTGGCAACGCATGTAGATGGTGCAACCGCACATTTTTTACGCAACCCGCTCAATCAGCAGTTGCCGCGCAAATTCAAGATCAGTTTCTCTGGTTGCGAGGCAGATTGCGCGCAAGCAATGCTGCATGACTGCGGTCTGGTTGCGGTTAAAAGGGATGGGCAACACGGATTTCGTGTGCGTGCCGGTGGCGGTCTGGGACACAAACCGCGCGAATCCATCGTAGTGGAAGAATTTATTGAGGAGAGCGAATTGTTGTTCGCGCTGGAAGCTCTGGTGTCCTTGCACAACAGGTACTCGGATAGAACCAAGCGTGCCAAATCGCGTATCAAATATCTGGTGGAGAGGTTTGGAAGACAGGTCTTTTTGGACAAGTATCGAGAAGAATTCGAACGAACAAAACGGGCGCTGGCCGATCAGCCCTATCCGAAAGGCGAGTGGAGGCAACCGACTGGTCATGAAATTCCAGGACAAGGCGCACCGAGAAAATTATTTGCGCAGCATCAGGCAGGCTTGTTCGTA
>JAJXWG010000207.1 GCA_021781695.1 Pseudomonadota bacterium | reverse complement strand
ACCGGTGGATGCGTTCTTTGACAGCGTGATGGTGAACGCAGAGGACAGTGCGCTGCGCATGAACCGTTTGGCCCTGCTTTTGCAGCTGCATCAGGCGATGAACAGGGTTGCGGATATCTCAAGGCTTGCAGCATGAAACTCATCATCCTGGACCGCGACGGCGTGATCAATAAAGATTCCGACCAGTTCATCAAGAATCCGGCGGAATGGCAGCCTATCCCCGGCAGCTTGGAGGCCATCGCAAGGCTCAATCAGGCGGACTATCGCGTGGTGGTGGCGACGAATCAATCTGGCATAGGCCGCGGCTTGTTCGACATGCCCACCTTGAATGCGATACATGACAGGATGCACAAGGCATGCGCCCAGGTCGGCGCGCACATCGATGCGGTTTTTTTCTGCCCGCACACCGCGGAAAGCCGCTGCCATTGCCGCAAGCCCGAGACCGGTATGCTGGAAGAAATTGCACTGCGCTACAATACCGGACTGTCCGGCGTGCCAGTCGTGGGGGACTCGCTGCGCGACCTGTTGCCCGCCACGGCATTGGGTGCGCAACCATACCTTGTATTGACCGGCAAAGGCACAAAGACCCAGGCTGCGGGCAATCTGCCGGAAGGCACGCTCGTCTTCTGCGACCTCGCAGCAGTGGTTTCAGAACTGCTGAAACCTGCTGCGCATAAACTGGATTGAAATGCTGCGTTCCCTGATTTTTCTTCTGCTGCAACTTTTGCTCACGCCGATATTTTCCACACTGGCGATACTGACCTTCCCCTTTCCGCCGCTGACGCGTTACAGGCTGATTTCAAGTTATGCAAGGACGATGATCTGGCTGCTCGGGGTCGTGTGCGGGATCCGGCACCAGGTAATCGGCATCGAGAATGTTCCGAAAGAGCCCTGCATCGTGCTTTGCAAGCATCAGTCCGCCTGGGAGACTTTGGCCCTGCAGGTCATCCTGCCGCCGCAGGTATGGGTGCTCAAACGCGAGCTGTTGTGGTTGCCATTTTTCGGCTGGGGTCTTGCGATGACCAGCCCGATCGCGATCAACCGCAGCGACGGCAAGGGGGCAATAAAACAATTGCTGAAGCAGGGCAAGCAAAGATTGAAACAGGGGTTCTTCGTGGTGATCTTTCCGGAAGGCACGCGCATCCCCTATGGTCAGCGCGGCAAGTACAAGATAGGCGGCGCACTGCTTGCAGCCTCTGCAAATGTGCCTGTGCTGCCCATCGCGCACAATGCCGGACGTTTGTGGGGGCGCAATTCCTTCATCAAGCGCCCAGGCATGATCACCATGAGCATCGGCACACCCATCGCGACCCGGGGCCTCAAGGCCGATGAGATCAATACGCGCGCAGAATCGTGGATAGAAGACGAAATTGAACGCATAGATCGGCAGCGGCACAATACTTGACTATTTTTTATCGGAAGCTCATGATGAACGTGCGATGACTATAAATTCATTGCCATCGCTCAGTCTCTAATTTCAATTCAGGAGGTCGACATCATGAACTTCCATCTTTCCGAACGCCAATACAGCGACGTTTTCCGCAGCGTCGAATTCTTCATCGCCATGCTTGTCATCATCAGCCTGCTTGGCGTTATATTCCTCGCGGCGGTATAACCTTTACAACAAAGCAAGCAGGACTCCCGGGGGAAACCCCGGGCCATGCTGGCAGCATTTGATCCGGAGGATATTAGAATCCAACTGAGGGAGACCATCATGAACATAACAGATATTTTGATACATGTGCATCCGGAGCTGGATGCAAGCGAAAGAACCGATATGACAAGAAAGCTTGAATGCCTCGCTGGCGTCGATTGCGCAGAATTCAATCAACACGCGCATCCACATGCCTTGATCGTGAAGTATGATCCGGACAAAGTCCAAGGCATGCAGATATTGCAAATGGTTCGTCGATACGACACCAGTGCCGCGATGGTGGGGCTGTAGTTCTTGAACAGAATTGAGCGCTCTGGCAGCGCATCCGGGCGATCAATTGGTCGCCCTTTTCAATTCACAACACCCGACAAGAAGGCTGACCGCGATATGCGGCACCGCAAAACATCAATCTGCACAAAGAAAATCATCTGATCACGCACCCTTGAGTCTGATCACGCGACTTTCTTTATGAACATTATGTGCATACCGGAAGTTCTTGTAAAATCTCACTGTAAAATCCGGCGACACGAAGTGGTGCCGGCTGGAAAATTAAATTTGGCCTCCTGCCAAAATCACACATGGACAAGTCAAGGTTAAAAGCATTGCGCAATCTTTCCATTTCCGCCGAGCAGCGCTCTGTCATGCTCGATGGCCGCCATGTCACCTATACGCTAAAGCGCAGCAGCAAGCGGCGCAGCATCGGTTTGCGCATCGACGACAGAGGACTTACCGTCAACATGCCCCTGAAGGCCAGCGAACACTGGTTGCATGAAGTGCTGCAGGACAGGGCGAACTGGGTGGTCGACAAGCTTGATGAATGGCAGTCTCAGGCATCCGAGAAGCTCTCCTGGACGGATGGCGACATCATTCCCTATCTCGGCGAGATACTGACGCTGCGCGTCGGACCTTTCCCAAAAACCCTGCAGCATGTCGGCGAAGAATTGCGGGTGAGGGATGAAGGCAGTGCTTCGCGCATAGAAAAAAGGGTGTCAGCCTGGTATCGCCAGCAGGCGCTGCCGCTGTTTGTCGCACGCGCCGAACATTATGCGCCCATGCTCGATGTAAAGCCTGATTCGATCAAGCTGACAACGGCCAAGACACGCTGGGGAAGTTGCACCACCCAAGGCGAAGTAAGGCTCAATGTGCAGCTAATCAAACTGCCGCACTATCTTATCGATTACGTCATCGTGCATGAACTCGCACACCTGCGCGAGATGAATCATTCGGCGGCATTCTGGCGCGTGGTGGGAATCGCCTGCCCCGACTATGCGAGATTGCGCAGCGAACTCAAGGCGGTGATCCTGGGTTGACCGG
>JAJXWG010000206.1 GCA_021781695.1 Pseudomonadota bacterium | reverse complement strand
TGCTGAACGCGATTCCGGGCAACAGGGCGAATTCTACCTCATTTATTGCACTTAGCCGTTTGGAGCGTTCGACGACGGGTTCGCGTATGCCCCACAAGCCGGAAGCCAGCTGGTTTTCCAGATCATCCACGCAATACAGGTCCAGCATGTTGGTATGGCGGTTGACGCGGGGCAGAACGAGGCGCTTGCCATCCTTCAGCACCTGGACTGCCCAATGCTCGCAGGCAAACTCGCTGCCGAAATTCATGTAGCCCAGCACCGTTTCGGCCTTGCTATATTCAGGCATCTGCAACAGCCGCGCGAGAATTGCCGAGTCATAGGCGGCCTTGATGCCGCGGGGCAATTGATCGCGCAGAGACAGGATGCTCTTGCGCAGGGACTGTTTCAAGGTTTGCACCGGGTCTAGCCTAGAAACAGCCTGTATGCAGGGTTGCCGGTCTCATCCCAGTAGCGGTAGCCCAGTGTCTTGAGAAACTCGGTGAACGCCTTCTTGTCGTGCCTTGGCACCTGCATGCCGACCAGCACGCGGCCGTAATCCGCGCCGTGGTTGCGGTAGTGGAACAGACTGATGTTCCAGCTGTGGTTCATGCTGTTCAGGAAATTCATCAGCGCGCCCGGGCGTTCCGGGAACTCGAAGCGGTAAAGAATCTCGTTGTCTACCTCTGGAGCTCTGCCGCCCACCAGGTGGCGCAGGTGCAGCTTGGCCATTTCGTTGTCTGACAGATCGAGCGTGGGCAACTCATGGTTCTGCAGTTTTCCCACCAGCTCGCTAGATTCTGTTTCGTTTTTCACCTGTATGCCGACAAACACCTGAGCGGATTTCGGGTCGGCAAAGCGGTAGTTGAATTCTGTGATGTTGCGGCGGCCCAGCAGCGAGCAGAACTTGCGGAAGCTGCCCGGGGTCTCCGGTATTGTCACGGCCAGGAGCGCTTCGCGTTTTTCGCCGATGTCTGCGCGCTCGGCGACAAAGCGCAGCCTGTCGAAATTCATGTTCGCGCCGCTGCATACGGTGACCAGCGTTTCATTCTTCAGCCCTTCGCGTTTTGCATAGAGCTTTGCGCCTGCGACAGACAGCGCGCCGGAAGGTTCGAGGATGGAGCGCGTGTCCTGGAATACGTCCCTGATCGCGGCGCATACCGCATCGGTATCCACGAGCAGGATTTCGTCAACATGCTTTCTGCAGATGCGCAGCGTCTCTATGCCAGCCAGTTTGACTGCGGTGCCGTCCGCAAACAGGCCGACATCTGCAAGCTGAATCCGCCTTTTCGCCTTGATCGAGCGGTACATCGCATCCGAGTCGCAGGTTTGCACGCCGATCACTTTGATGTCGGGACGCAGCGACTTGACATAAGCGGCAACACCCGAGATCAATCCACCGCCGCCGATCGCGCAGAAGATCGCGTGTATCGGCTGGCTGTGCTGGCGCAATATTTCCATGCCTATCGTGCCCTGGCCTGCGATGACGTCAGGGTCATCGAACGGATGCACGAAGGTGAGCTTGTTTTTCTTCTCAAGATCAAGCGCGTGGTCGAAGGCGTCGTTGTAGCTGTCCCCGTGCAGCACGATTTCAATGGAGCGCTGGCCGAAGTGCTTGACCGCATCTATCTTGACCTGCGGCGTGGTGGTGGGCATCACGATGATGGCGCGGCAATTAAGCTTGTGAGCTGAAAGCGCAACGCCCTGCGCATGGTTGCCGGCGGAAGCGGTGATCACGCCGCGCGCAAGCTCGGCAGCGTCAAGCTGTGCCATTTTGTTGTAAGCGCCGCGCAGCTTGAATGAAAAGACCGGTTGCATGTCTTCGCGTTTCAGCAGAATGCTGTTTCCGGTGCGCGCCGACAGGCTGGATGCCGCTTCCAGGGGGGACACCATGGCCACGTCGTAGACCCGGGCATTGAGGATGCGTTTCAGATAATCATTCATGTTCGCTTGAGTTTTTTGCCTTGCCAAGCATTAAGATTAGCATAAACCCGATTTTAACTCTTGCGATGCCGGATAAAATCGGTTCAAATGATGCGCATGGAAAAATATAAACCACATGGCATCGTCATAGAAACCCAGGTGAAATATCTGCCCGAACAGTCGGATGAAACGGCGGATCGTTTTGTGTTCTCGTACACGATCAGCATCACCAACCTGGGTACTGTTGCAGCCAGACTCATCAGCCGCCATTGGGTGATTACCGATGCGTACAACCACGTGCAGGAAGTGCGCGGTCAGGGCGTGGTCGGCGAGCAGCCGGTGTTGCAGCCTAGCCAGAGTTTTGAATACAGCAGCGGCACAGTGTTGGCAACCCAGGTTGGCACGATGCGCGGCAGTTATCAGATGCGCGGCGAGGACGGTTCGGAGTTTGACGTCGAGATTCCGGAATTTGTGTTAAGTGTTCCGCGCGTATTGCATTAGGGCATGGCTGCTGCCGCTGATTTTTCTGGCGGCCTGTGCTCCGGTTGTCGTCAAGCTGCCTGTGCAGCCTTTTGTTGCAAGCGGCTGGGAGATGCTGCCGGACTGGCAGGGAACTGATCTTGTGCCGAGCTGGCCTGCCTTCCTGCAAAGCTGCCATGTTCTGAAGAGCAAGCCCGGCTGGCAGGATGTATGCATGCAGGCGCAGGGCATGGTGCAACCCGACAACCAAGCCCTGCATGCGTTCTTTGAATCGGCATTCACGCCATTCCATGTGTTCAATCCGGACGGCACGTCACTCGGGCTGATCACGGGCTACTATGAACCCAAGCTGTCGGGAAGTCGCGTCAAAACGGCACGTTTCAGGTATCCGCTATATGCAGAACCCGATGATCTTCTGGATATAGAGCTGGCCGATGTTTATCCCGAGCTCAAGGGCCTGCGTCTGCGCGGAAGACTCGATGGCCGCCGAGTCGTTCCTTATTACAGCCGAGCGGAAATCGACGGGGGCAGCGGCGAACAGCATGCGCTTTTCTGGGTGGACAATGAGGTCGATCTGTTCTTCCTGCAGATACAGGGCAGATCG
>JAJXWG010000205.1 GCA_021781695.1 Pseudomonadota bacterium | reverse complement strand
CTGAAAAAGCCGCGCCGGAAAACAGGAATGCGACTGCAAAAAGAAAGAACTTGAACCCGGATTTCATTTATTTCTCCTTCAAAGGTATGGGAAACTGTCAATGCGACTGTGTAGCCTCGAATCCACCCTGCTTCAACGTGCTGCGTGCACTGTTCAACTCCTGCTCGCTCTGGAAAGGACCTACCCGCACGCGATGCATCTGGCCATGCCCCGCTATCGAGACCGTTTGCACGCTGGCCTCCAAACCTTTCATCGCCAAAATAGCCTTGAGATTCTCTGCATCCGACTCATTTGAAAATGCGCCTGCCTGCAAATAAACCGGCTTGAACGATGGCTTGGCTTCAGCCGCTTTCGCAGGTTCCGTTGCACCCGCATCAGTCCTTGTGGAACTTGCATCCGGCTTGTCCGTCAGGACTTTGTAGAACTCAAATCTGGGCTTGGCGTCACCTACGCCCGAAGCCGGCTCCGCAGCTGGCTTGGGTTTGGCTACCTCGACATCGGGCTTGATGACTTCTGCCGTTTGATTCTGTTCCTTGTTGACAAAGGGGCTTGGCGATTTGAGCAGATACCATGCCAGACCTGCAGCCAGCGCAACACCCAGGATCATGCCCAGCAGAATTCCCATCAACATCGGACTGCCGCTCTTCCTTGTGGCGGATTTATTGCTTGTGGGTCGGCTCATGATTTTCCAATTATCAAAGATTACATTTTTTCCGGCGCGCTGATACCCAAGAGCGCCAGGCCATTCTTCATCACCTGCGCAGCGGCCGCAATCAGCGCAAGCCGCGCGCACTTGGTCGCCTCATCGTCGACCAGGAAACGCGAAGCATTATAATAGCTATGAAACGCCGCAGCCAATTCCTTCAGATAGAACGCGATGTGGTGCGGCGCCAGATCCTCTGCGGCATTTTCGATCACCTGGGGATAATCGATAAGTTGCTGCAACAGCGCGGTTTCATATTCGCTGTCCAGCAGGCTGACATCGGCCTGCAGCAAGTGGAGTCGCTCGCCTCCCCAAAGTTCCAGCACCGTGCTGATGCGCGCATGCGCATACTGTATGTAATAGACAGGATTGTCATTGCTCTTCGATTTGGCAAGGTCGATATCGAAAACCAGCTGCGAGTCGGGATGGCGCGCAGCCAGAAAATAGCGCGTTGCATCACAGCCGACTTCGTCTATCAGGTCGCGCAAAGTCACATAGCTGCCTGCACGCTTGGATATCTTGACCTCTTCACCGTTTTTCAGCACCGTCACCATCTGGTGCAGCACATAATCCGGCCAGCCCTTGGGGATGCCGACATTAAGCGCCTGCAACCCGGCTCTCACGCGCGTGATGGTGCTGTGATGATCAGCCCCCTGCTCGTTGATCACGCGCACGAAGCCGCGTCGCCATTTCTCAAGATGATAGGCCACATCCGGCACGAAATAGGTATAGCCGCCATCCGACTTTCTCATCACGCGGTCCTTGTCGTCGCCAAAATCGGTGGTGCGCAGCCACAGCGCGTTGTCCTGCTCATAGGTATGGCCGCTGGCGATCAATTGATTGACGACATCCCCGACCTTCCCGTCACGATAAAGCTGAGACTCCAGCGAAAACACGTCGAACTCGACATTGAAGGCGCGCAGATCAAGATCCTGCTCGCGGCGCAGGTAAGCCACCGCAAAATGGCGTATCGCTTCTTCATTGCCCTCATCGCCATCGCCGGTGATATGCTGGTCATCCGCCTCTACCGTCTCGCGCGCCATGTAAGCACGCGCCACATCCGCGATATAGTCGCCGCGATAGCCGTTTTCGGGCCATGCGGGATCATCTGGCGCAATCCCCTTGCAGCGCAACTGCACCGAGCGCATCAGGTTGTCGATCTGGACACCTGCATCGTTGTAATAGAATTCGCGAGTGACTTGCCAGCCTGCCGCATGCAGCACGTTGCACAAACAGTCCCCCACCGCAGCACCCCGCCCGTGTCCCACATGCAAAGGGCCTGTCGGATTGGCCGAGACAAATTCCACCTGCAGCTTTCGTCCCAACCCCAAATGAATGTGCCCATAGCCCGCACCCGCATGCAGCACCGCATGCACGATCTGCTGTTTGGCAGCCCGTGTGATAAATAAATTGATGAATCCGGCACCTGCAATCTCAACCTTGGCAAGCACGCCGGACTTGGGCAAGGCGGCAATCAGGGCTTGCGCGATATCGCGCGGCGATTTCTTAAGCAATCGGGCAAGCTGCATCGCCAGGTTGCAGGCATAATCGCCATGAGATGCGAGCTTGGGACGCTCGATCAGTATGGTTGCATCCGCATGATCGGGCGCAACTTTACGCAGCGCCTCTGCAAACAATTCGGAAATATGGAATTTGAAATTCAAGACGACAGACATTGGGCAGCACCGTTAAAGAGATGCGGATTATATCACTGGAGCGCTGCATTTCCTCGCGGAAAAGTCACTGAGGATAGCCTGGCTTTCTGCAGCCCGACTCCATGAAAGGGCCCTGAAACACGACCCATGCTTCGCCCGGCTTGATCTGTGAACAGATCACCGTGCGATCATGGATGTTCTTCCATTTGTACCAGGGCGCGCCCGAAGCGTAGGCCGCGACAGACATCAACGCCAACATGATCAGCACGACAGCTTTTGATTTCATCGCATATCCTTATCTAAACGCAATAGACTGCCGCCCTGGCTCTTAGTTCAGCTGCTGGCCGTGTTCGCGCGTCGCGTGAAATTGTATCTTGGGCCAGCGCTCCTGCGCCAGCCGCAGATTAACCCCAGTGTCGGCAAGATAGGCATAGTTGCCGTCCACGTCCTTCGCCAAACGGCTCTGGTTGGCCTTGACGAATTCGCTGAGATGAACAGGATCCGGACAGGTCACCCAGCGCGCCGTGTGTATTCCCGCGCGCTCAAATACCGCATCCACGCCGTATTCCGCCTTCAAGCGATGCTCGACCACTTCAAACTGCAGCTGCCCTACTGCACCGATCAGAGGATTGGAATCGACCA
>JAJXWG010000204.1 GCA_021781695.1 Pseudomonadota bacterium | reverse complement strand
CTGGTCGGCATGAATCCCGTGGTAGTGCACGGCGGCGGACCGCAGATCAACGAGCTTCTGAAACGCGTCGGCAAGCAGGGCGAGTTCATCCAGGGAATGCGCGTCACGGACGAGGAGACCATGGATGTGGTCGAGATGGTGCTGGGCAAGGTCAACAAGGATATAGTCAATCTGATCAACCGCCATGGCGGCAAGGCGGTCGGGCTGACAGGGCAGGATGGATCCTTCATACGCGCGAAGAAGTTGCTGCTGCAAAGCGACACGGAGCCCGGCAGGATGGTGGATATCGGGCTGGTAGGAGACATCAACCAGATCGATCCTTCCATCATCAGTTTTTTGGATTCTGGCGATTTCATTCCGGTCATCGCGCCCATAGGCGTTGGCCCTGATGGTGAAACTTTAAATATTAACGCCGACGTGGTTTCAGGAAAGCTTGCCGAAGTGCTGGGCGCGGAAAAACTGGTGCTGCTCACCAACACCCCAGGTGTGCTGGACAAGAGCGGTAAGCTTTTGACGGGATTGACGCCTGCGCAAATCGACGGCCTGGTGGCAGACGGCACACTGTCAGGCGGCATGCTGCCCAAGATCGGCTCGGCAATGGATGCCGCGCGCAGCGGCGTGCGTTCGGTGCATATCATCGACGGACGGGTGCAGCATGCGCTGCTGCTTGAGATATTGACCGACGAGGGCGTGGGTACCCTGATCAAGAGCAAATGAAGAGGCTGGTCTGGATATTCGATCTGGACAATACGCTGCACGATGCGGGAGCGCACATCTTTCCGCACATCAATCAAAGCATGACCGCCTATCTTCAGCAGCATCTGATGTTGAGCGAGGTGGATGCGAATGCGCTTCGTCAGCATTACTGGCGCCGCTATGGCGCCACCCTGCAGGGCATGATGCGACATCACGGCACCGATCCCGTGCATTTCCTGCATCACACCCATCAATTCCCGCAACTGGAGAAAATGGTGCTGTATTCCCCGCGCCTGCGCCATGTGCTGCGCGCGCTTCCGGGAAAAAAGATCGTGTTTTCGAATGCGCCGCAAGTTTATGCGCATGAGGTGCTGAAGCTGCTCAAGGTGGCCGACCTGTTCGACGACGTGATTGCGATGGAGCAGACGAACTACCGCCCCAAACCGGACCATTATGGATTCAGGCAGGCGATGCGCAGGCATCGCGTCAAGGCAGCCCAATGCGTGATGGTCGAAGATAGCCTGGAAAATCTGAAGGCGGCGAAACGGTTGGGCATGCGCACGGTCTGGGTGTATGCGGGAAACAAAAATTCACCCTGCGTCGATTTGAAGATACGCAACGTGATGCAATTGAACAGGACATCATTTCCGTGAAGCGGAAATTCATTCAGCCTTTTAAGGAGGAAATATGATACTGATACTGGACCCGGATGCAGGCGAGAATTCTCAGGAATACCAGCAGCTGTTGTCTCACCTTGCAGCCATGCCAGGCTTACAGACGCGCGTGCATGTAGAAAAGGGCAGCGAAAAAACGGTGACGGAAATCTATCTCATCGGCAACACCAAGGCGCTGGATATCGCTGACATGCAGAGCTTGCCTTGTGTCGAGCGCGTGGTGCGCGTCTCCGAAGAATATCGCATATTAGGGCGCCACAAGGACGATCAGCGCCCCACTTACTTTGAATACAACGGCGTGCGTTTCGGCCAGGATACCTTGCATGTTTTTGCGGGCCTTTGTGCGGTGGACAACCGCGAGCATGTCGAGACCATGCTCAAGGCCTTGAAGGATAGCGGCCAGGTATGCACGCGCATGGGAGCCTACAAGCCGCGCACCAGCCCTTATGCGTTTCAGGGGCACGGAAAGAGCTGCCTGCCTTATGTATTCGAGCTGGCGGGCAAGTACGGCATCAAGGTCATCGCGATGGAAATCACCCATGAGTCGCACATGGACGAGATCAACGAAGCGTTGCATCAGGCTGGCAATCCGACTGGCGTGATGCTGCAGATCGGCACGCGCAACACACAGAATTTCGAGCTGTTGAAAATCGTCGGGCGCCAGACCAGGATGCCTGTGCTGCTCAAGCGCGGCTTCGGCATCACGCTGGACGAGTCTCTCAATGCCGCGGAATATCTGGCCTCGGAAGGCAATCGCAATGTGGTGTTCTGCCTGCGCGGGATGAAGACCAACATGGGGGACCCGCACCGGAATTTTGTGGATTTCGCTCATGTGCCGGCAGTGAAGCGTCTGACGCGCATGCCAGTGTGTGTGGATCCGTCTCATTCCGTCGGTTCGCGGGCTGCATCTTCAGATGGGATCATGGACATGATGCATGTCACGGCGCAAGGTGTATTGGCCGGTGCGAACATGGTGCTGGTTGACTTTCATCCCGAGCCTGTCAAGGCGCTCGTGGACGGCCCGCAGGCCTTGCTGTTAAAGGAGTTGCCGTACTTCATGGAAGACGTGCAAATCGCAAGGGCAGCCTATCTCAAACGCATAGAATTGAGACAGCGTCAGAAATAATTTTGCGTGTTGCGCGTGCAAATTTTTTTGATGTGTTGTTTTTTTAACAACAAAAATGCATCTAGCTGATTGTATTTGTTGACTGTAATGTGATAGCGCAATACTATGCGGCGCCTGTGGGTTCTTTTTTGATTAGTTATCTGGGAGATTGCAATCATGGTAGAAGAAATTAAAGATGTTAAAAATGCTGGTGCAAGTGGTAGCGACATTTTCAATAAAACCCCTGCGACAAAGCCAGTTGTGTCCGGGATATGGCCCTTCCCCACAAATAATCCAGTTACCGTTAAATCCGTTGCACCCGCAGTACCCAAACCAGTGACACCTGCTCCAGCCAAACCAGTTGTGGCAGCAAAACCCGCAGCAAAGCCGGCAGCCAAGAAGGCAGCAGCAAAACCCGCGGCAAAGCCAGCAGCCAAGAAGGCAGCAGCAAAACCCGCGGCAAAGCCAGCAGCCAAGAAGGCAGCAGCAAAACCCGCAGCAAAGCCAGCAGCCAAGAAGGCAGCAGCAAA
>JAJXWG010000203.1 GCA_021781695.1 Pseudomonadota bacterium | reverse complement strand
TCGATGAATACGCGCAAGAGGCCGCGCCCTGCACGCTCGACATCCACCAGCTCATAGCCCAAACCTGCGACCGTTTTTTCTACCAGCCTGACCACATCCATGATTGCAACCCACAAATAAAAAACGGGCATTAAGCCCATCTAAACCGCGCGGATTATAGCAAATACTGCAGCCAAAAGAAAGGATGAAGCGGCAGACTTATTTTCGCCCTCAGCCAGCCTGCAATTCTAGGCCTTGCGCTCAGAAGTCATCCTGATAGCGCACCGTGATGGGATAGCGCCAGTCCTTGCCGTAGCTGCGCTCCGTGATACGCACACCGACAGCTGCTTGCCTGCGCTTGTATTCGCTGATCCTGATCAGTTTCACCACTCGGCGAACATCCGCCTCTGCAAAGCCAAAAGCGATGATTTGAGGGATGGACAGATTCTTTTCCACATAGCATTCCATGATGGCGTCCAGCACCTCGTAAGGCGGCAGGCTGTCCTGATCCAGCTGATCCGGGCGCAACTCGGCGCTGGGCGGGCGCGTGATGATGCGTTCGGGAATCACCCTGCCATGCTTGTTGCGATGGTGCGCCAGACGGTATACCTGCATCTTGCCAACATCCTTCAACACGGAAAATCCACCCGACATGTCGCCATACAAGGTAGCGTAACCCACGCTCATCTCGGACTTGTTGCCGGTGGTCAGCACAAGCGACCCCAGCTTGTTGGAAAGCGCCATCAGCAAATTGCCGCGGATGCGCGCCTGCAGATTCTCTTCCGTCGCATCCTGAGCCAGCCCGGCAAAGCTTGCCTTCAACGTCTCGAGATAACTTTCGAGGATAGGCGCTATGGGAAACTCATCATATCGCACGCCGAGTATCTCTACCATTTCGCGCGAGTCATCCAGGCTGATTTGCGCGGTATAAGGGGACGGCATCATCACCGCGTGCACGCGGTCCTTTCCCAGCGCATCCACCGCTATCGCAAGCGTCAGAGCCGAATCGATGCCACCAGACAACCCCAGGAGCACCCCCGGAAAGCCGTTCTTACCGATATAATCCTTAAGTCCCAGACAAAGCGCACGATATATCCCTTCATCCGCATCCGGCAGCGCGAACATTTTTCCAGAAGGTTTTGCATCCGAGGAGATTTCGAGCACAGACAGGCATTCTTCGAAGGCGGTGCACTGCGCGGCCAATGCGCCCGAACCATCCAGCGCAAAAGAGCCTCCATCGAAGACCAGCTCGTCCTGGCCTCCCACCATGTTGGCATATACAATCGGCATGCCGGTTTCATGGACGCGCTGGCGCAGCATTTCATAGCGCGACTCCTGCTTGTTCACGGCAAATGGCGAGGCGTTCAGAACCAGCAAGACCTCTGCGCCCGCTTCATGAGCATGCCTTGCCGCATCAGGCGCCCACACGTCCTCGCAGATATTGATGCCGAACCGGATGCCCGAAAGCTCGAACACCAGCGGTTCGCTTCCCCGATCAAAATAGCGTTCTTCATCGAACACCGAGTAATTGGGCAACAGGCGCTTGCAATACGTCGCAACAATCCTGCCATCCTGCAAAAGTGAAGCAGCGTTATAACGCTTGCCATCCTGCTCATGCGGATGCCCCACGATCACGTCGATGCCGGAAACCTCAACCGCCAGCTCGACCAGAGCTTTCCGGCAAGCGTGAAAAAACCCGTCGCGCAGCAACAGGTCTTCCGGCGGATAGCCGCACAGGCTGAGCTCCGGCGTCAACATCAGCTCGGCCCCAGCCAGTCTGGCATCTTCGGCATGACGCAGAATTTTTGCTGCATTGGCCGACAGATCGCCCAGCACGCAGTTGATTTGTGCAATGGCCAACTTCATATGCTATTCGGTGTCACCATGGATACGCGCATCATCACTCGAAATGGAAAGAACCGCAATCGGCACAAGGAGAAATTAACATTAATCTCTCCTCTACCACACCACCCGGTCACCTTCATGCAGTTGCGCTTCACTACGTTAACCGTGATCAACTTACGGCGGGACTAGCACCAACAGAAGTGCAACCATGCTGGGCGCAGATAAAAAAACAGGATGGGTTTTTAGCCCATCCTGTTTTTGCCTTGATTGACGCTGTTAAACCGAGAAAGACGAACCGCACCCGCAGGTCGTGGTCGCATTCGGATTCTTGATGACGAACTGCGCGCCTTCCAGACCTTCCTGATAATCGATCTCCGCACCCGACAGGTACTGGAAACTCATCGGATCGATCAAAAGCTGAACGCCGTTCTTGTCCAGCACGGTGTCGTCTTCATTGACCACTTCGTCGAAAGTAAAGCCGTACTGAAAACCGGAACAGCCACCTCCGCTGACAAACACGCGCAGCTTGAGCTCCGTATTTCCTTCTTCGTCGATCAGCTGCTTTACCTTGGATGCCGCGCTGTCGGTAAAAATCAGCAGATCTGCGGCCATTTCATTCATTGCATTCATGATCTCTCCTTAAAAAATTAGGCATTGCTCGTTTTTAATGCCACCACTTTATCCTGGTCGGTAGCATTCATGTTGATCAGGCGGCCCTCAAGGACTGCGCCCACCTGTATTTCCAGAATCTTGTAGTTCACATCGCCTGTGACCCTGGCCTTGGCATGAAGTTCCAGAAATTCACTGGCGGTCACCGTCCCGCAGATCGACCCGTTGACGACCAGGTGCGTGACGCTGACATCGCCGTTCACACAGCCCTGCTCGCTCAGCACCAGTGTGCTCGGTTTGCCCGGTATCGCTACTACGTTGCCGTTGACTTCCCCATCTATGCGCATTCCGCCGCTGAAACTGATATTGCCTTGTATCACAGACCCTGCACCGATCAGCGTGTCTATCCGGTTTGGCGGCTTGCCGTGCTTCCTGTTGAACAAAGTTACCCTCCAATCAGCTAAGGTTGACGCTCTGGCGCGCTCTGGGTTCAGCCACGCCATGCTCGAAGAGTCTGACCTGAACATTCAGAAGCTGCACATTCTGCGGCAATCTGAAACTCTGCTCAAGACGCATATA
>JAJXWG010000202.1 GCA_021781695.1 Pseudomonadota bacterium | reverse complement strand
CAAGCAGTTCGTGGATTCGCAGGTCGCCACGGCAGGCTATGGCACGTCCAGCGAATACGTGCGGCAGTTGATCCGCCGCGACCAGGAGCGCGAGCAGTTGCGCAACCTGTTGCTGAGTGGCGCAAAGTCAGCGCCATCCGGTCTTGCTGACGATGCCTACTTTGCCGGTTTGCGTTCCGACATCAATAAGCAACTCGCCGGTTCAGAGTGAAACCGCTTGTTCGCCGCAAGCGGGCAGACAAGGATGTCGAGGGTGCGCATCAGATCGGCCTCTGGCGCGTGCTACACGGCAGCCGGGATATCCCTGGGTGGCTTCAGAACGAAGCTTAAGGGTAAAGCGGCAGAAAAAGATGAAGACATGAGGTATGATCCGCAAATCACTCACAACTGACTGGGAGAATTGAAATGGGACTTTTTGACTCAATCGTAGCGCAGGCTGAAGGTGTGTTGAGCAATGCGATAGACGGGGCGCACCCCGGACTGGTAGAGGAAGTCACTGGATTGATCAACGGCTCTGGCGGGCTGGAGAATCTGGTTTCCACTTTCCGTGACAAGGGGCTTGGTGATGCTGTCGCATCCTGGATCGGGAACGGGCAGAACCTTCCCATCTCCAGCGAACAATTGCAGTCGGTGCTGGGGAATGAGAAGGTCGAGGCCATTGCGCAGAAACTGGGACTGTCCACTTCTGATGTGGCGCAGAAACTGACTGCACTGTTGCCCCAGGTGATCGACAAACTTACGCCGGACGGGCAATTGCCTGAGAATCACCTGTTGGAGCAAGGTCTGGCCCTTTTGAAAGGGCTGGGCGGGAATGCCTGATCGTCTGGACGAGCCGGGCTACATTGAATTCCATTTTGTGCAATAACCGTTGGGGGATATTTCATCGTCCCCCGGAATCACCCTGCAGCGGCCCGCATCCTTGTTGCCGGGAATGAATTCAAGGCAGGCGGCGCAGCTCATGTCGCCCTTGGGCGCGCCTTGGTATTTGAATTCTGCGCGCAGGCTTGGGTTGGTTTGCGCGCCTGCCTCCTGAATGGTCAGAAAGAGCGGCAGGAACGCTGAGATCTTCAGAAATTTCCGGCGTGTCGTATTCATCGTGACGAAGCCTGCGGCTATTTCACCGCGTTCTTGAGTTGCTCCAGGATCGCCGGATTTTCCAGGGTCGACACATCCTGAGTGATCTCCTCGCCCTTTGCGATCGCGCGCAACAGGCGGCGCATGATCTTGCCCGAGCGCGTCTTGGGAAGGTTTTCACCGAAGCGGATTTCGTCAGGCTTGGCAATCGGGCCGATTTCCTTCGCGACCCAGTTGCGCAGCGCTTCGGCTATTTCACGGGCTTTTTCTGCATCATCGGGGCGTGCGCCCTTGAGCACGACGAAGGCGACTACCGCCTCACCCTTGATTTCGTGCGGTTTGCCAACCACTGCGGCCTCTGCAACGAGAGGATTGGCGACAAGGGCGGATTCGATTTCCATGGTGCCAAGACGGTGGCCTGAAACATTTAGGACATCGTCTATGCGTCCCATGATCCAGAAATAGCCATCTTCATCCCTGTGGGCCGAGTCTCCCGCAAGATAGGCGCCGTGCATCTCTTCGGGAAAGTAGCTTTTTTTGTAACGCTCGGGATCTCCCCATATCGCTCGGATCTGCGAGGGGAAGGGGCGTTTGATCACCAGAAAGCCGCCATGCTGGTCATGCACTTCTTCGCCTGCCTCGTTGACGATGGTGGCCATGATGCCGGGCAGCGGCAGCGTGCAGGTGCCAGGCTTGATCGGCATCGCGCCTGGCAGCGGTGCGATCATGTGGCAGCCTGTTTCGGTCTGCCACCAGGTGTCCACAATAGGGCATCTCGCGTTGCCCACGGTGTTGTAATACCACATCCATGCTTCCGGATTGATCGGTTCGCCCACCGAACCCAAAAGCCGCAGGCTGGAAAGATCATACTGTTTTGGCAGCTCTCCGCCAAGCTTGATCAGCGATCTGATCGCGGTGGGTGCAGTGTAGAAGGTCGTGACCTTGTGTTCCTGTATCATTTTCCAGAAGCGCCCAGCATCGGGATAGGTGGGCACGCCTTCGAAGATCAGCTGGGTTGCACCCATCGCCAAAGGGCCGTAGGCGACATAGCTGTGCCCGGTGATCCAGCCGACATCGGCGGTGCACCAGAAGATGTCGCTTGCCTTGTAATCGAACACCCACTTCATCGACAGCATTGCGCCCAGAAGATAGCCGCCGCTGGAGTGTTGCACGCCCTTGGGCTTGCCGGTAGAGCCTGAGGTGTAAAGGATGAACAGAGGGTGTTCCGCGTTTACCCATGCAGGCTCGCAATCGCTGTTCTGGTTTGCGACCAGGTCATGCCACCAGATGTTGTTCGTTTCATTCCACGCGATATCGCTGCCTGCCCTTTTGTAGACGACGACGCTGTGCACCGACTCGCAGCCGCCCAGCGCCAGCGCTTCGTCGACCGCAGGTTTCAGGGGTATCACGCGCCCTCCCCGAAATTGCGCATCGGCGGTGATCACCGCGCAGGCTTTGGCATCGATGATGCGCTCGTGCAGGCTCTTAGATGAAAAGCCGCCGAACACGACGGAATGGATCGCGCCTATGCGTGCGCATGCCTGCATCGCGATCACCGCTTCTATGCTCATTGGCATGTAGATGATGACACGGTCGCCCATCCTGATGCCGCGGGATTTCAGACCGTTGGCGAATTGGCACACGCGTGCGTGGAGTTCGCGATAGCTGATTCTTGTGACTTTGCCGTCGTCTGCCTCGAAAATGATCGCAGTCTTGTCTGCCCTGCCGGCAAGATGTATGTCCAGACAGTTGTAGGAGACATTCAGTTCGCCGTCTTCAAACCATTTGTAGAAGGGCGCATTGCTCTCGTTGAGTATCTCGGTGAATGGTTTTTTCCATTGCAGCATCTCTCTTGCCAGCCTTGCCCAGAAACCCGTGTAGTCTTCTTCCGCTTCCTGGCAAAGCGCCTGATAGGCTTTCATGCCCGATACATTTGCCTGGGCTGCGAATTCGTCGGAAGGATTGAAAA
>JAJXWG010000201.1 GCA_021781695.1 Pseudomonadota bacterium | reverse complement strand
TTTTCGACAAGCTCGCTGAACCCTTGCGCCTGCATGTCGAGAAGACCTATTCGGCACCCTTTGCATTGACCCTGTATGCGAAGGAGAGCGGCCTTGATTCGCAAGGCCGCGTGGTGCGCGCATATCCTAGGCTGAAATACGGCGGCGCGGGGCTTTCGGACGTTTCGGGACGGGATGCCGATGTGGCAAGGCGGGCAACCGCCGGCGCGCTGGCCGGATTGCTGATGGGCGGCCTGTTGCTATGGGGTATGAGGGCAAGACGGCGCGCTGTCGTGGTCGCGTTCCTGGTCATTTGCGCGCTGGCTGGCGCCACGGCGGATCTTGCGCTCGTATACCATGTGCTGGGCACAGACAAGGTGGGGCAGGACGTGCTTTACCTGTCTTTGAAGAGCATACGCACAGGGCTCATCATCGGCACGGTGACCACGCTCGTGACGTTGCCGCTGGCGCTGTTCCTGGGCGTTTCGGCGGGATATTTCAGGGGCTGGGTGGACGATCTGATCCAGTACATCTACACGGTATTAAGCTCCATTCCCAGCGTGCTGCTGATCGCGGCCGCGGTCTTGATGATGCAGGTGACCATGGACACGCATCCGGACTGGTTTGCCACCTCCGCTTCGCGTGCGGATTTGAGGCTGGTGTTTCTCTGTCTGATACTCGGCATGACGAGCTGGACCGGACTTTGCCGTTTGCTGCGCGGCGAGACGCTGAAGCTGCGCGAGATGGAATACATACAGGCTGCGCAATCGTTCGGCGTATCGTCGATGCGCATCTTGTCGCGCCACATCGTTCCCAACGTGATGCACATCATCCTGATTTCGCTGGTGATGGATTTCTCGTCGCTGGTGCTGGCCGAGGCGGTGCTGTCCTATGTGGGGGTTGGCGTGGATCCTTCGATGATCAGCTTCGGCACCATGATCAATGCGGCGAGGCTGGAGATGGCGCGCGAGCCCGTGGTGTGGTGGGCGCTTGCCTCGGCCTTCGGCTTCATGTTGACGCTGGTATTGGCGGCCAACCTCTTCGCAGACAGCGTGCGCGATGCGTTTGATCCGAGGTTGAACCGTTCATGATGCGCCCCGGAAAATTTTATGCGAAGGGGCATGACATGATAAAGCCATATGCTTGCATAGCTAGACCTGGCCCTCGATCTTTGTGTGCGCGGTGAAGCTTGCGGAAAAAGGAATTGAAGGATTGGCTGCATGTAAAATGTAAGGCACGACCTTATCGCTGTGATGTAGCGCTGACGCGGACATTACGCCTGAAAAAACCGACCAGGAAACCGTGGGAATCAGCGTCCTTGACATATCATTATTGATATATACATAATACAATATGTGGGAAATTGAAGAACACCGACGTGTCGACAAGCAGCTTTCCGGTTCCGTACCTATTGAGGTTTTGAAACGGTATGAAAAATGGAAGGACATTGCCAGAATTTCGGGGCCACCGGGATTGCGCCTCATCAAGGGGTTTCACGATGAAGCTCTGTCAGGTGAATGGAATGGCCACCGTTCTTCCCGGCTGGGGCTACAGTGGCGGGTTATTTACCAGGTTGTCGCCAACTTGCTGCTGATCCAGGTTATTCAAGTTACCGCCCACGATTACAGGAGACCATGACATGAAAGAATTCAGCCCCGCAAAAAAAAGAGTTGAAGTCTCGGTGGGTGAGTCCGTTCGCATCTTGCGTGAACTTCAGGAATTGAGCCAGAGCCAGCTTGCCGAACTTACCGGAATTCCTCAAGCCACTATCTCGGCCATCGAAAACGGCAGAGTGAATCTGGGCGTTGAGCGCGCAAAGGTTTTTGCTCGCGCCCTGCAATGTCATCCTGCAGTGCTCGTTTTTCCCGGCTGGGAGACTGCTCGGGCGGCATAACCCGACAGTGGAGCGGACTGGCCGAAGGGGAAATAGGATCGAAGGGTTTGTCAGAGCGCAGGACGTCATACATGATATGGACGAATTTGCGCATCGAGGCGCTAATGATCAGCTTCTCCTATTTGCCTGCCTTTGACATCTTCGACCTTCCTTTCATCGAAGAACCGGATATTCGATGGATGTGAGTAAATCCCAAAAATGCAGTGCGATCTTGCGGAACCGAACCTCTGGGGACCGACCGTGACTGCTAGAAAGCGAGATATGGTGACTTCACCGATGCCGTTGATGCTTTCAATCAGAACACGCCTTGTGCGAGCGGCAGGGCAGGTCTGGATTTGTAGCACCCTTTTTGCATCTACAGTTCAAACACCTGGTCGAGCTTGGGCATCTCGACCTTTGTGTCTTTGAGCAGTGCCGCAAAATTGCTCATGGCCAGTTCTTCGCCGTGGACGAGGAAAGTGCGCGCCACGCCTTCCATGCTGCGGTGCCAGGCCAGCAGTTCGGCCTGGTCGGCATGTGCCGAGAACCCGTTGATCGTATGTATCTTCGCGTGCACATGAATCTCTTCGCCGAATATCCTGACGGCTTTTTCGCCATCGATGAGCTGGCGTGCCAGTGTGCCTGTGGCGGCATATCCGACAAAGATAATGCTGCTGTCATGGCGAGCAAGGTTGTGCTTCAGGTGATGCTTGATGCGCCCGCCGGTGCACATGCCCGATCCTGCCATGATGACAGCGCCACCGCCGATCTGGTTGATGGCCATGGACTCGGTCGACTCGCGGGTGAAATGCAATCCCGGCAGATGAAACGGGTCGCGTCCTTCGCGAAACAGCTCGGCTGTTTTATCTTCATAGCATTCGGGATGGTGCCCGAATATTTCCGTCGCCGAGATGGCCATCGGCGAGTCGAGGAAAACCTGCGTCGTGCGTGACAGCTTTCCCTGTTCGATGCCCTCTCTCAGGAAATAAAGGATTTCCTGGGCCCTTTCCAGCGCGAACGTGGGAATGACGACATTGCCGCCGCGCCTGAACGTGTCCGCGACAGCTTCGTGGAATTCTTCCACGGAAGGATTGAATGGCTTGTGCAGGCGGTCCCCGTAAGTGGTTTCCATCACGACGACATCGGCAACGGGCGGCGTGACGGGGTCGCGCAACAGGGGCCTGCCGGTATTG
>JAJXWG010000200.1 GCA_021781695.1 Pseudomonadota bacterium | reverse complement strand
GGTATTTCGCAGGGCGCAATGGCAGAGGGCGACTTCGCGAAGGATCATCCGCGCCGCGCCGAAGTCAATCACAGGCTCAACAACCAGAACGCGCGCATCCATAACGAAGTAAGGGAAGGGGACATGAGCCCCGAGAAGGCCGAGCGGCTGCACAGGAAAGACCACAGGATACGCCAGGAAGAACGCCACATGGCGGCAGAGCATGGCGGCGCCATCACTCCGCAGGAGCAAGCCACACTGAACCGCCAGGAGAACAGGGTCAGCCGCCAGATCGGCCAGTGAACCCCGCTCGGGAAACTATTGCTCTAGCGCATTTGCAAAGGCGTCCAGCATGGGCTGGATGTCATGGCGTTTCAACTTGAGCGCTGCCTGATTCACGACCAGACGCGAGGAGATGTCGCTGATGTGCTCGACCGCCTTCAGGTGATTGGCCTTGAGCGTGTTGCCGCTGCTCACCAGATCGACGATCACATCCGACAACCCGACCAGGGGTGCCAACTCCATCGACCCGTACAGTTTGATCAGGTCGATATGCACGCCTTTTGCGGCAAAATGCTCGCGCGCCGCTTTCACGTATTTGGTTGCCACACGCAGCCGCGCGCCCTGCTTCACCGCAGACTCATAGTCGAAATCGTTCTTCACCGCGACCATCATCCGGCAGCGCGCGATGTTGAGATCCAACGGCTGGTACAAGCCTTCGCCGCCATGCTCATTCAAAACATCCTTGCCTGCCACACCGATGTCGGCCGCACCGTATTGCACATAGGTCGGCACATCGGAGGCGCGCACGATGATGAGCCTCACATCCACGCGATTCGTATCCAGTATCAGCTTGCGCGACGACTCGGGGTCTTCCAGCGCGCGTATGCCTGCCGCTTCCAGCAACGGCATGGTCTCTTCAAAAATGCGTCCCTTGGACAGCGCAATGGTAATCATCATCTCTCCTAAGCGATGCGTCTTATCTTCGCACCCAGCGCCGACAGCTTGGCTTCTATGCACTCATAACCCCGATCCAGATGGTAGATACGGTCCACGATGGTCTCGCCCTCGGCCACCAGCCCTGCAATCACAAGCGATGCGGAGGCGCGCAAGTCGGTCGCCATCACGGTTGCGCCATCCAGCCTGCCAGCCCCCTGTATCACTGCGGTATTCCCCTCAATCCCGATCTGCGCACCCAGGCGCTGCAACTCCTGCACATGCATGAAGCGATTCTCGAATATCGTCTCCACCACGATAGAATTGCCTTCGGCTATCGAATTCAACGCCATGAACTGCGCCTGCATGTCGGTCGGGAACGCGGGGTATGGCGCAGTCCTCACGCTCACAGCGTGCGGCCTGCCTGTCATCTCGAGACTGATGCGATCGCCGCTCGTCTCGATTTTTGCGCCCGCTTCGCGCAGCTTATCCAGCACGCTGTCCAATATGTCCGCGCGCGCGCGCGTCAGCGCAATTTTCCCGCCCGTTGCCGTAGCAGCAACCAGAAAAGTCCCGGACTCGATGCGGTCCGGCATCACAACATGGCTTGTTCCGTGCAATCGCGCAACACCCTGTATGGTGATCTTGTCGCTGCCTGCCCCCTCTATCCTCGCGCCCATCGCAACCAGGCAACTGGCAAGATCGATCACTTCAGGCTCTCTTGCGGCATTCTCCAGAACCGTGACACCCTCGGCCAGCACAGCCGCCATCATCAGGTTTTCCGTTCCTGTCACGCTGATCAGGTCAAAACAGATATGCGCGCCCTGCAGCCTTTTGGCCTTGGCGTGGATGTAGCCTTGCTCGATGTGTATCTCGGCACCCATAGCAATGAGCCCCTTGATGTGCAGATCGACGGGACGCGAACCAATCGCGCAGCCGCCGGGAAGCGAAACCCTCGCCTCGCCGAACCTTGCGAGCAAAGGGCCCAGCACGAGGATCGCAGCCCTCATGGTCTTCACCATGTCATAGGGCGCGACCCAATTGTCCACGCTTGATGCGTCAAATGTTGCCGCCTGCGAACTTCTTTCGATGGCTACACCCATCTGCTCCAGGAGCTTCATCATGGTGGCCACATCGTGCATGTCGGGCAGATTCGCAAGATGAAGAGCATCTGAGGTCAGAAGGCTGGCGCACATGATAGGCAACGCCGCATTCTTGGCGCCGGAAATTCTCACCTCGCCGTTCAGGCGGTAACCGCCTTGTATTGCTAATTTTTGCATAAATTTAGCTGCTAGTAGCTAGCTGCCAGTCGCCGGTTAAGATACCCATTAACGACTAACATCCAACGGCTAATGGCTGCTCTCCCACTCTTCTGGCGTATAGGTTTTCATCGACAGCGCGTGGATTTCCCCGCGCATGCGCTCGCCCAGCGTCTGATAGACTATCTGGTGACGCTGGATGCGGCTCTTGCCCGCAAAAGCATCGCTCACCACGACTGCGTCGAAATGCTGGCCGTCTCCAGTCACTGTCAAATATTCGGTCGCCATGCCCTGCGCGATGCCCTGCTGTATGCTCTCCGGGGTAACCATTTCCATCCTGTCCAAAAAATTTCCAAAAGTAAACTGCGTTCAACCGGGCAACATCTCGTCCACACCGTAAAGATGCGCCAGACTAGTCAGATCGGCAGGCATGTTTTTTACGCGCAGATTGCGCCCCTGCTTCTGTGCAGCCCTGGTCCAACCAAGCAGCATGCTGACCGCAGAAGAATCAACGGCTTCGACCGTTGAGAAATCCACCAGCAGGTCTTCGCTTGCAAGATGCTGCAAACCCGATTCATAAATCGCCGGCACTGTAGACATCACAAGCCTGCCCGAGAGCACGAGCCTGTCTCCTTCGCGTGAGATCACTTTGCGTCAGCCTTCAGCGTGGCCGCCTTGGCATTCATGTCTGCCAACGATTTGATCAGCGAATCCATTCCGGACTGTTCGATCTGGCTCGAAAAAGTGCCGCGATAACTCGTGACCATGCTCACCCCTTCGATGACCACATCGAAAACCTTCCAGCCGGTATCTGATTTTCTCATCACATAATCCACATCGGTCGGCTGCCCCCCCGGCTTCAATATCTGTGTCTTGACCGTGGTCTCGGTATCGGTCGGAGAAAATTTCGCAGGCTTCACGTCTATCGTTTGATCCCTGT
>JAJXWG010000199.1 GCA_021781695.1 Pseudomonadota bacterium | reverse complement strand
GATTCGCCATTGGCATAACGCTGTTTGAAAAGCTCGGTTTTTCCCCGCAACTCATCATCGCCAAGTTTCGCGATGTCTGCTTCCAGTTTGTTTATCTCTTTGACTGCAAGGCGATATTGCTTGAGCAAACGATCATTGCGGCTGCCGAAAATGCTTTTTAATGCTTTTGAAATCATGTTTTATCAACCGCTGGGCAAGATGGCTCAAAACCTCTCCCCAAAAAAATTTAAGACGACTTTAAGTTTTTAATTAACCGGCCTGCAAAAAACGCACCGGATTCTGAGCCATGCCCTTGTACCTGACTTCGAAATGCAAATGATTGCCTGTGGAACGTCCTGTACTGCCGACTTCGCCCAGCTTGTCGCCGCGCCTCACCACCTGGCCCACCTTGACAAACAGTCTGGACGCATGGGCATAACGCGTCACGATATCATTGCCGTGATCGATTTCAATCATATTACCATACTGAGGATGCAGCGCCGCAAACACCACCACGCCGCCGGCCGACGCATAAAACGGCGTGCCCGCTTCCGCCATGAAATCCACCCCCTCATGCATCGCGCTTCGGCCGGTGAAAGGATCGATGCGCCAGCCAAAATTGGAGGTATACACGATGTCCCTGATCGGCGCACTCGATGGCAGTAGTTCGCGCTTCAACTGGTTCTGCATCAAGAGCGTTTCAAGCGCCATCAGTTTGTCGGACCTGTCAGACACGAGGCCGGTCAGTGCCTTTAGCTGGTCTGCCAAAGTTGCCGGCGACAATACGCCAAGACTCACCAGCGGCCCGCCCTGCGCGGGAGGCTGTTCGAACTGAAATTCGGATGGCTTCATGCCGGTGAGCTTCACCAGGCGGCCGCCCAGCGCATCCAGGCGCTGTATGCGCGCCTGCATCTCGCCCAATTTGATGGCCAGGGTATCCAGGCTGTTGCGCTCATAGGCCTGCTGGTTCAAGCGCACAGGCATATTCAACTCGCGCGCCAAATCTTCCGGGGCAAAACGCAGCAATGCAAATTGCACGCCGATCACCGCAACGGACATCAGGCCGAGAAACAGCAGCAACAACAGCGCCATTTGCCTGCCACCCAAATATATGCTGCGAGACCCTGCCCATCTGCTGGAAACTAGAATAATATTCATGCCTCCCCCTTAAAATTTAAAAGCGATCATTCAACCTTGAGCCAACCATTAAAATCCCTGATGAGCTGCGACCCGGCGCTGCGTTCCCTGCTCCATACCTTTCAGGAGCTGAGCGAACTGCAACAGCAATTCCAGAGCGCTGTCCCCTCCTATTTCGCCGGCTCATGCCAAGTGACCGGATTGCGCAACGGCACGCTCAGCGTGGCCGCTTCCAGCGGCACAGTGGCCGCAAAACTGCGCCAGCTTGCGCCGGAGATCGTAGCGCGGCTGCAGGACAGGGGTTGCGAGGTTAGCGGAATCAGGGTCAAGGTGCAAGTTACCTACACCGTGCCGCAGCCAAAACGCGCCCCCCGCATCCTGAGCCCGAAAGCGCGTGACAGGCTGCACGAACTCAGCGAGCACCTTCCTGATTCGCCTCTGAAACAGGCACTGGAAAAATTTTCCCGGGACTAGCGACTACAGAAACACCCGCCAGGCCACCAGCACATAGCGCTCCAGCACAAAGAGCAGCGCAAACACCAACAGCAGCAGCACCATGAAGCGCACGACCTGCCAGGCGAGTTTAAGGTAGCGCTGTTTGCGCGTGAAAATGTACATGCCGCCCAAAATCACCAGCAGCAGCGTGACCACGACCAGGAGCAGCCGCATGATCAGCATGAAGTCCTCTTATGCAGCGCTGAGGCGCAGGAAAGCCGGCGCATCTTCCACATTGTCAAATGTGACAAACTCCCACGCATGCTCATCGGCAAGCAACTCGCGCAACAGCGCGTTATTCAATGCGTGGCCTGACTTGAATCCTGAAAAAGCGCCTATCACCGGATGCCCAAGCAGATAAAGATCTCCGATCGCGTCGAGCACCTTGTGCTTGACAAACTCGTCTTCGAAACGCAACCCGTCCGCATTGAGCACGCGGTAATCATCCATCACAATCGCGTTGTCCAGACTGCCGCCCAGCGCAAGCCCCTGCGCGCGCATGTTTTCCACATCCTGCATGAAACCGAATGTACGCGCGCGGCTGATGTCACGTATGTATGAGTTTTCGTCGAGCTCTATCGTGACATGCTGCTTGGTGTCTGCAAACACGGGATGTGAAAAATTGATGGTGAACGTCAGCTTGTAGCCATTGTAAGGCTCGAACCTGACCCACTTGTCGCCCTGTTTGACTTCGACCGTCTTCTTGATGCGAATGAATTTTTTGGCCGCAGACTGTTCGGCAATCCCCGCCGATTGCAGCAGAAAAATGAACGTTCCGGCACTGCCATCCATGATGGGCACTTCCGAGCCGTTCATCTCCACGCAGGCATTGTCTATCCCAAGCCCAGCGAATGCCGACATCAAATGCTCTATCGTTGCCACCCTGACCCCGTTGTATTCCATGCAGGTGGAAAGCCTGGTGTCATACACAAGATCGGCGCGCGCCTGCATTTCGCAGACCGGCTTGACATCCACGCGGCGAAACACGATGCCGCTGTTGACAGCGCCCGGGCGCAATGTCAGAGTGACCTTTTCACCGCTGTGCAAGCCCACTCCCGTCACAGTGACGGAAGACTTCAAGGTGCGCTGCTTTACCATGGGATTATTCAACACAAGTTTCATGCGAACATTCTAGCATATAGCCTGCCGCATGCCTGAAATTCATGGCTGCAAGGCTGACTCGATGACTGCGCCGCCAAGACACACTTCACCGTCATAGAACACGACCGACTGGCCGGGCGTGACCGCCCATTGAGGCTCATCGAATACGACAGAACAATGCTCATCCGGAGTGATGCGGCAGGCGGCGTCCGCCTGACGATAGCGCGTCTTGGCAGCACAGGGATGGCCAATGGATGGTGATTTGCCGCTGATCCAGTGTGCATCGAGCGCTGCAAGACGTCTGGACAGAAGCAAGGGGTGGTCGTGCCCCTGCACCACGATCAGCCGGTTTTTTTCCATGTCCTTGCCGGCGACAAACCAGGGCTCGCCGCTTGAATCCTTATCGCC
>JAJXWG010000021.1 GCA_021781695.1 Pseudomonadota bacterium | reverse complement strand
GCATAAACACCTCTAATCATTTTTTTGCCAGCCATTTCATCGGGTCGAGCGGATGGCTTTCGTGGCGCAGTTCAAAGTATAAACCGGAATCGGAATTTCCGCCGCTGTTGCCCACGGTGGCGATGGTATCGCCCCCTTGAATCCGGTCTCCAACCTGTTTGTACAAAGTTTCGTTGTTGCCATACAAGCTCATATAGGCATCGCCGTGATCCACGATGATGATATTGCCAAAGCCCCGCAACCAGTCTGCAAAGACGACCTGTCCTGCCGCAATTGCCCTGACGGGCTGGCCGCTTGGCGCCTTGATAAATAGCCCCTTCCATAGCACAGTGCTGTCCGGGCGCGCAGCGCCGAATCTGTTGCTGACCACGCCCTTGACTGGCAATGCAAGTTTGCCCATGAGCTGTTCAAACGGTTTGCCGTCGAAGCGGTTGTCTGGAAGGTTGTCGTTGCGCAACACGGACCTGTTTCTGGGTTTTGCAAGTATTTCGGTAATTCTGCTGACGATTTTTGCAAGCCTGTTTTCGTCGTGTTGCAACCGCGTGATCTCGTGGCGTTGCTGGCTTAACTGCATGGAAATCTTGCCAAGAACTTGCTGTCTGTCGCGCTGATCCTGTTCAAGTTTGGATTTCTGTGCGGCTTGTTCGGCGCGCAACGCCGAGAGGGTTTCTCTCTGTGTCTTTAGGTTTTCGCTGACCACATTCAGCTGATCGAGACTGCTGCGCATGCTCTCCAGCCAGGTTGCGCGGTTGCGGGCGATGTATGCAAAGTATTGCAGATCGCGTGCAACTTTGTTCGGATCCTGGTTGTCCAGCAGGAGCTTGAGATATTCATGCTTGCCACCCAGGTACTGCTGGTATAACAACTCGGACAGCAATGCCTGCTGGCGGGAGAGGCGTTCTTTCAGTTGTTGTTGCTGCGCCTGAAGCTCGTTAAGCCTTGCATCTGCATCATGCTGCCTGGCTGTCAGTTCGGCAATTTTCCGGTTGCTGTCGCTGATCGCTTTTTCCGATGTGCGCAAGGCGTCAGTAGCCTCGGACTTGGACTCGCTGGTTTTGGCGATTTCGCTTTGCATCTTGCTGATGCGCTGGCGCAGATTCTCAAGGTCCTCCTGCTGGCTGGCAGAAGCAACGCAGACAGAAGACAGAAGACAGAAGGCGAAAAAAAGAAAGTAACGAAAATAGCCGGGACCTTGCCAGACCTGTCTCATGGTCATGGCGCAGCCAGGCGTGTCATCTGTCATCTGTGATCCGAATGAGACTTTGTCCTGTCATTTCCGCAGGTTTTGACAGGCCCATCATGAATAACAGGCTGGGTGCGATATCCTGCAATGATCCTTGTTCCTGCAATTTTGCAGGTCGTCCTATATACAGGAAGGGCACCGGATTCAAAGTGTGTGCGGTATGCGCCTGATGCGTTGAGTTGTCCATCATCTGTTCTGCATTGCCGTGGTCTGCCGTGATGAGGATTTCGCCGCCGATGGACTGCATTGCCCTGACAGCGCGGCCTATGCATATATCAAGCGCTTCTATGGCTTTGGTTGCAGCCTCCATGTTGCCGCTATGACCGACCATGTCGCCGTTGGCATAGTTGCAGACGATGAGCGAGTACTGGCGGCTCAGGATGGCCTCTTCAAGTTTGTCAGTCACGATGTATGCGCTCATCTCGGGCTGAAGATCATAGGTTGCAACTTTTGGTGAGGGTACAAGGATGCGGTCTTCGCCGGGATAGGGTTGCTCTTTTCCGCCGCTGAAAAAATAAGTTACATGGGCATATTTTTCCGTCTCGGCAATGCGCAACTGCTTCAGTCCCAGGCCTGAGACATACTCGCCTATGTCGTTGTGTATGGCCTCTGAAGAAAAGGCGCAGGGTGTGGTGAATTCAGAGCCGTAATTGCTGAGCGTGACGAAGCTGGCAAGCTTGGGCACATGGGTGCGCGAAAATCCGCTGAATGTCTTGTCTGTCAGGGCGCGTGTGATTTCGCGGGCGCGGTCGGCGCGGAAATTCATGAACACGACTGCATCATTGTCACGCATGGGCGATGCATCGCCTATGCGTGTTGGCTTGACGAATTCATCCGATTCGCCGCGCGCATAAGCGGCTTCCAGCGCGGCTGGTGCGCTGGCTGCGGCGTATTCTGCATTGCCTTGTGTCAGCAGTTCATAGGCGGGTTGTACTCGTTCCCAGCGATTGTCGCGGTCCATGGCATAAAAACGGCCGACGATGCTGGCGATTTTTCCGACCCCCAGCGAATTGCATCTGTCTTGCAATGCGATCAGCGATTGTTCTGCGCTCCTTGGCGGCGTGTCGCGGCCATCCAGAAAGGCGTGCAGATACACTTTTGAAAGGCCGTTTTTTGCCGCCATTTCCAGCATCGCAAAGATGTGGTTTTCGTGGCTGTGCACACCGCCTGCTGACAAAAGCCCCATGATATGCAAGGCGCTGTTGTTCTTCTTGGCCATGCCGATTGCGCCGAGCAATGCCTGGTTGGAGAAAAAACTGCCGTCTTCGATTGCGACATCGACCCGGCTTAAATCCTGGTAAACAACGCGTCCTGCGCCGATGTTGAGGTGCCCTACTTCGGAATTTCCCATCTGATGTGACGGCAGGCCCACGAATTTCTCCGAGGCGTTGATCAGCGTGTGGGGATATTCGCGCCATAACGCGTCCCAATTGGGTTTATGCGCTGCGATGATGGCGTTTGATTCGGTTTCCTCGCGATAGCCGAAGCCATCCAGAATAAGCAACATGACAGGAATAGCATTCATTAGGGTAATATAATATACAATGGGTTGGCAATTTCAGAATGCCGTATTTTAACCGAATTGGACTTGAGTTATAAGGAAAAAGCATGGTCAACAAAATAATAGATAGAGATGAAGATATTCAGCAGGCATCGCAGGCGATCAAGGCGATTGCTCATCCATTGCGCCTGAAGATACTGTGCGTGTTGGGTGACCAGGAAATCAACGTGCAGGACATCGTGGACCATGTCGGCACGTCGCAAAGCAACATTTCCCAGCATCTGGCAATTCTGAGGGACAAGGGTGTCCTGGCCACGCGCAAGGATGCGAACAAGGTGTTTTACAGGATAGGCGATTTGCGCACGCTCAAGCTTGTGAGCATGATGCGGGAAGTGTTCTGTAGCGCATAGCGTCTGTGTAATTGGCATTTTCTAATATATTCTCTCGCAATCATTCCAAGAGGGTAGTCGTTGTGAAAAAACTGAGTTTGTTTGCATGGCTAGTGATGGCTGCAAGCGCCCAGGCAGTCGAGCTGCCAGTGGTTCCGGTGGAATATCGCGAAGTGGCTCACACCTATACTGCCGAAGGCCTGGTCGAGGCAACGCATCAATCCACGGTGTCGGCGCAAATCGGCGGGCGTGTGAAAGAAGTCAATTTCGATGTGGGGGACAAGGTAAATCAAGGTCAGGTGATCTTGCGCATCGATGAGAGGGAGGCTGCCCAGGCCCAGGCGGCCAGCAGCGCGCAAGTCATGCAGGCTCAGGCCAACGTGCAGAATGCCAGAGCAACTTACGAACGTTCCAGACGGCTGTTCGATCAGAAGTTTATCAGCCAGGCTGCATTGGACAAGGCGCAGGTGGATTACAAGGTGGCGCTGGCGCAAGCCGCGGCGAGCGAAGCGGGCGCGGGTCAGGCCAGCATTGCGCGCGGCTATACGGCGGTCATCGCGCCATTCAGCGGCGTGGTATCGGCGCGCTTGGTCGAGATGGGCGAGATGGTCATGCCTGGCAAGCCTTTGATGACTGGTTTTGATCCTTCAGGCCTACGCGTGGTGGTCAGCGTGCCGCAGGACAAGGTCGGCGACATCGGCGCAAATGCGATGGTTGAAGTTGCGCAGCAAGGCGCCATGGCGCCTGATGGCGCAACCCTGCCTGGCCGCTGGATTAAGGCATCTTCGGTACAGGTTCAGCCTGTTGCCGATGCGCGCACGCACAGCACGCAGGTGCGCGTGTATTTGCCCGCGAATGAAAAAGGGCTCTACCCAGGCATGTATGTGCGGGTTCATTTCGTGGTTGGCAAGAGCGCAAAACTGGTGATACCCGCAAGCGCTATTCTGCATCGCAGCGAAGTGGTCGCCGTGTATGTGGTGAACGATCAGGGGGCGGTCAGGTTGCGCCAGATCCGCATAGGGGATACGAATGAAAATGGACTCGTCGAGGTTTTGTCCGGTTTGAAAGCGGGCGAAAAAGTGGCAAGCGATCCGATAAAAGCCGGCATGATGCAGAGCCAATAAGGCTTGCATCTGACAGGCTTGCAGTTTGGATTAGGGTATTTTGATAATGGGAATTTCAGGACGGATCGCTAAACTTTTTCTGCATTCGCAGATGACGCCGCTATTGGCGCTGGTTGCCGTGCTGCTAGGGCTGTTTGCCATCGCGGTGACGCCGCGCGAGGAAGAGCCGCAGATCAACGTCACCATGGCCAATGTGTTGATCGCCTATCCGGGCGCATCGGCCAAGGATGTTGCGCAGACTGTCGCAGGACCTGCCGAACAGGTGCTGTCGCAGATAGCCGGCATCGATCACGTGTATTCGGTATCTCAGCCCGGCATGGCGGTCATCACAGTGCAGTTCAAGGTGGGAGAGCAGCATATCCCGTCGCTGGTCAAACTGTACGATGTGGTCAATTCCCATTCCGACTGGTTGCCTCCAACGCTGGGGGTTGCCAAGCCCATCATCAAGGCCAAGGGGATAGACGATGTGCCTGTCGTTGCGCTGACCTTGTGGCGCGACCAGCAGCTGGGCGGCGGACTTGCGCTCACCCAGGTGGCCCATGCAATCGAGTCGGAGCTGAAGCGTGTGCCTGGCACCAGGGAGGTTTCCACGCTGGGCGGGACTCAGCGTATGGTGCGCGTGCTGCTGAGTCCCGAAAGCCTCAATGGCTATGGGTTGTCCATGCAGGATGTGCGCTCTGCATTGCAATCCGCCAATGTCTCGCAGAATTCAGGTGATCTGGTTCAGGGGAATCGCGAAGTGTTGGTGCAGACAGGAAGCTTTTTGAGCAGCGCGGCAGAGGTCAGGCGATTGGTGATAGGGTTGTCGAACAACAAACCCGTGTTCCTGGGCGATGTCGCCAGTGTTGAGGATGGCGCGGATCAGCCGTCAAGCTATGTGTGGCTGGGTACAGGTCCTGCCGCATCCGACAAGAAGATCAAGGACAAGGGTGAGTTTACCGCGGTGACCATGGCAATCTCGAAAAAGCCGGGTGCGAATGCGGTGGACGTTGCGAATAATTTGCTCACCCGCGTGGCCGAATTGAAAAATTCGGTGATTCCTGCCGATGTCAGGGTCACTGTCACGCGCAACTATGGAGAGACGGCCAACGACAAGGCGATGAAGCTGATCCACAAGCTGCTGTTTGCAACAACGGCAGTGGTGGCGCTGGTCTGGCTTGCGATGGGCAGGCGCGAGGCTGTGGTTGTGGGTATCGCGGTGTTGCTGACCCTGGCGGCCACCCTGTTTGCTTCCTGGGCATGGGGCTTCACGCTCAATCGCGTTTCGCTGTTTGCGCTGATCTTTTCCATAGGCATCCTGGTTGACGATGCGATCGTCGTGGTGGAAAACATACACCGTCATCGCATGCTGGACCCGCAACAGCCGCTGTCGGAGATCATTCCCAGGGCGGTCGATGAAGTGGGGAGTCCTACGATACTGGCAACCTTGACAGTGATTGCGGCGCTCTTGCCCATGGCGTTTGTCAGCGGTTTGATGGGGCCATACATGAGCCCGATCCCGATCAATGCCAGCATGGGGATGCTGATTTCTCTGGCCGTGGCTTTCGTCATTACGCCATGGCTCGTGCTGAGATTTTCAGGAAAGCACTCTGAGACAGCGAAACACGAACAGGATTCGGCGGTACATGTTTTTTTTGCCAGAGTGCTCGGGCCATTTCTGAATGGCGAACAGGGCAAGCCCGCCAGACGGAAATTGTGGTTGTCCATTCTGGCAGGATTGCTGCTGGCCGTGTCGTTGGGCGTGGTGAAGCTCGTGATATTGAAGATGCTGCCATTCGACAACAAGTCCGAGTTCCAGGTGGTGGTGGACATGCCGACGGGAACCGCGCTGGAAGAGACGAACGCGGTGCTTCACGACATGGGGGCCTATCTTGCGACAGTGCCGGAAGTGACGGATTTCGAGGCTTATGCAGGTGCTTCTTCGCCGATCAATTTCAACGGCCTGGTGCGTCAATACTATCTGCGCAATGCTCCCGACCAGGGCGATATCCAGGTCAATTTGCAAGACAAGCATAAGCGCAGCCGCAGCAGCCATGAAATTGCCACGGCATTGCTTGAGCCGATACAGGAAATCGCCAGGCGCTGGGGTGCGAAGGCAAAGATTGTGGAAGTTCCACCGGGTCCGCCTGTGATGTCGCCCATCGTCGCGGAAATTTACGGACCGGATTATGCGGGTGCACGCAAGGTGGCAACGTTGGTGCGCGGACAGTTCGCCAAGACGGCAGATATAGTCGGGATAGACGATACGGTGACTGAGGCGGCGCCCAAGCTGCAATTGCGAGTACTGCAAAGTAAGGCGGCACTGCTTGAGGTGGCGCCTAGCGACATAGTGGATGTGATCGGTGTCGCATTGTCGGGTCAGGATGTTGCATCGATGCACGACACCAATGAAAAATATGCGCCGCCGCTGCGCATCGTATTGCCTCCCGACCGGCGCAGCGATATAGAAGAGGTCTTGAAACTCAAGGTGCGCGCAAGGGATGGCGTGCTCGTGCCGATTTCCGACTTGGTGCAGGTGATCCGGGCAGAACGCGATTATCCGATCTACCACAAGGACCTGCTGCCCGTGGTTTATGTGTTCGGCGACATGGCAGGAAAACTCGACAGCCCGCTTTATGGCATGTTCGACATCAACAGCAAGACAAGCGGAGAAACACTTGCCGAAGGCGGCAGGCTGAAGAGTTATTTCTTCAGGCAGCCTGGCAATCCTTATGCGGGTTATGCGCTGAAATGGGATGGGGAATGGCAGGTGACTTTCGAGACGTTCAGGGACATGGGCATCGCCTATGGCGTGGGCCTGATCCTGATCTATCTGCTGGTGGTTGCCCAATTCAAGTCGTATCTCGTCCCACTCATCATCATGGCGCCGATTCCTTTGACCATCATAGGCGTGATGCCCGGGCATGCGTTGCTGGGTGCGCAGTACACCGCCACATCCATGATAGGCATGATCGCACTGGCAGGCATCATCGTGCGCAACTCCATCCTTCTGGTGGATTTTGTCAATCAGCAAATACGTGAAGGGGTGGCCCTGGATCGGGCGGTGATCGCCGCGGCGGGTGCGCGCGCCAAGCCCATTGTTCTGACGGGACTGGCGGCGATGCTGGGCGCGTTTTTCATTCTGGATGACCCGATCTTCAACGGTCTGGCGATCTCCTTGATTTTCGGCATACTGGTCTCCACATTGTTGACGCTGGTGGTGATCCCTGTGCTTTATTACGCCACGCTGTACAAAAAAATCCGGTAGAATCAATCAGTTTAATTTCAGGAGTTTTAAATCATGAACGCAGAACGCATCGTCAGAATCGTTGCAGGCACTTTTATCATGCTTTCCTTGTCGCTGGGCGTGGAAGGCAGCCCGATATTCGTGAGCAAGTATTTCCTTTTCTTCACCGCCTTTGTCGGTTTCAATCTTTTTCAGAGCGGTTTCACCAAAATCTGTCCGCTGAACAACATACTCGCGAAGCTGGGCGTTAAAGGCGGTTCTTGCTAGCAAGGACGGCACGGGCTCACTTTGGTCTGGCCCTGGTCGGGCTGATGTGGGTGTTCCCGTTTTTGTATTACCGCCACCAATATCCGCTGACCACATTCGACCAGGAATGGTGGAGCGCGCTCTTGGGCCTGCTGGCGTTTGCCTTCACCCTGCTGCCAAACGCGGGATATTGGCAGCAGCTGCAAATTCCGCGCATCGTCCAGCTGCCTGCAGCACTCATCGTTCTGGTATTGCTGCAGAGCGCCATGGGGCTGATCGTGTACTTCGATCAGGCACTGCTTTATATCCTTTACCTGTTGTTTGCGCTGCTCCTGATGATGCTGGGGGCGCATCTGAAAGACAGTCTTGGGCTGGAAAGATTTGCCGTGATTCTGTCTGTCTTTTTGCTGGCAGGCGCCGAACTGAATGCGGCGATCGGGGTGCTGCAGCATTTTCATTGGCGCACGCCTTTGGATACGGTGATCGTCAGGGCATATGCCACTGTCTATGGCAATCTGGCGCAGGCAAACCACTTTGCCGACTATATCTGTCTGGGTCTGATCTCGCTGGGTCTGCTTTTTGAGCTTCGCAGGGTTCATCAGGTTGTTCTCCTGTTGCTGGTCTTGCCATTGCTTTTTGTAATGACGCTTTCCGCATCGCGCAGCAGCTGGCTGTATCTTGCCGTGATGGGACTCTTGGCTTGGCGCACCGGGGCGGGCATGCTGTTGCGCTATTGCCTTTCATTGCTGGCGGGTTTTGCTTTGATGCATGGCTTGGTAGAGTTTCTGACGGGCAGTTTGACCACATGGCAAAGGTTCGCAGGCGAGGATGCAAGCGGCGGGATACGCCTGTATCTGTGGCGTGAGGCCTGGCTGATCTTCAAACAGTCACCCTGGTTTGGGGCAGGCTTTGGCCAGTTTGCATGGCAGCATTTTCTGCTGGGGCCTGTGTTGCACCGCACGAACATCACGGGCCTTTATAACAATGCCCATAATTTGATCTTCCAGCTGGCCGCAGAGACCGGGATTGCAGGTTTGACAGTATTGTTTGCCGCACTGTTCGCATGGCTCAATGGCTTAAGGCGGGTTGCGATGAGTGCTGCGCACTGGTGGGCTTATGCCGTGCTGGCCGTGCTTTGCGTGCACAGCCTGCTTGAATATCCGCTCTGGTACAGCTATTTTTTGGCCATAGCAGCGATACTGCTGGGTGCTCTGGATGAAACACGCTACCGTTTGCGTGGTGTCGTGCCAGTGCTGATAGTCGCGATATTGCTTGCGGGGATGTTTGTTCTTTATCAGTTTCGCATCGGATACCAGGAAATCAAGGGTGCATTGGATAAGCCGCAAGCTTCGGGTGCTGAGCGGTCCCGCGATGACCTGATCTCGATGCACAACAAGTCTATCTTGTCGCCCTGGGCTGATTTTTTTACGAGCGCCTATATTCAGGTGAATGCAGATCATCTGGAGGAAAAGATTGCTTTTAATGACAAGGTGATAAGGTTCATGCCGGTTGCAGAAGTTACCTATCTGCAGGCATACCTGCTGGCGCAGGATGGCAGGATAACGGAGGCTAAACGCAGGTATGAACAGGCACTCTGGTCATATCCTGACAATAGCGAAGAACAGAAACAATTGGTCAAACTGGCCGATAAAGACCCCGCGCATTTTGCCTCTCTGTTAGAATTCGCTAATCAGACTGAACAGGAGTATGCAAGTGCAATTCATAACAAGTAATTTTTTCCCGATTCTGATGGCTCTGCTTAGCGGCACGATGATCCTGTGGTCCTTTTTTGGCAACCGTTTCCGCGGCGTCAAGGAAGTGGATGTCAATGGTGCATTGCAGCTCATCAACCACAAGAACGCTTTTGTGCTGGATGTGCGCGAGCCGTCGGAGTATGAAAGCGGACACCTTCTGAACGCCAAGCTGGTGCCATTGGGCAAGTTGAAGGAGCGAGTCAAGGAGCTGGAAAAACACAAGGACAAGCCCGTGGTGGTGGTTTGCAGAAGCGGTAACCGGTCCGGCACGGCTTGTGCGATTTTGTCCAAATTTGGTTTTACGCAGGCTTATAATCTGATGGGGGGTATGATGGCATGGCAAAAAATGAATCTGCCGGTGCAAAAATAATGGCCAAGATTGTGATGTATTGTACGGAAGTATGTCCATATTGCGTGCGCGCTGAGCAATTGCTGAAACGCAAGGGTGTGACCGAAATCGAAAAAATCAGGATCGATCTTGAGCCCGATTTGCGCATCGCAATGGTGGAGAAGACGGGGCGGCGCACGGTGCCGCAAATTTTTATCAATGAGCAACATGTCGGCGGCTATGATGATCTGGCGGAGCTGGATCAGGCAGGCGGTCTTGAGCCTTTGTTGGCCTCTTAAATTCAAGGAAAAAGCATGACTGAGACACCCATGTTCAATATGGACAAAATTTACGTCAAGGATCTCTCGCTGGAGATCCCGAATGCGCCCCAGATCTTTCTGGAGCGCGAGGCCCCGCAAATCGAGGTGCAATTGCATACCGCGGCAAGCGCAATCGACGAAGGCGTTTACGAGGTGACTGTGACAGCAACGGTGACCGCCAAGATAGGCGACAAGGTGATGTTCCTGATCGAGGTAAAACAGGCGGGCATATTCACGGTGCGCAATGTGCCGGAGGCGGAAAAAACACCCTTGCTCGCTGTGGTGTGTCCCAATATCCTGTTCCCGTATTTGCGCGAGGTGGTTTCCGATGTGTCTGTGCGCGCAGGTTTCGCGCCGGTCCTGTTAAGCCCGATCAATTTCGATGCGCTGTACCAGCAGCAACAGGCTCAGTCTCAAGCTGCCGGTGCGACGATACAATAACAGATGAAACGGTTCTCGGCTCTGCTTTTCATGTGTGTTGCGACAGCAGCACAGGCAGTGGACTATGTTTCTGTCGCCGAGCCCGTCGCGATTCTTTACGATGCGCCTTCGCTCAAGGCGAAAAAGCTGTTTGTCGTGAACCGTTACATGCCGTTCGAGCAGGTCGTGACCCTGGAAAATTGGACCAAGGTGCGCGATCATTCTGGCGGTCTGTACTGGGTCGAAAAGCACGCGCTGTCGAACAGGAAATACGTGTTTGCCTTGAACCCCCTGGTCGATGCGTACGCTAACCCAGATGCATCCGCGCCGCCCGTGTTTCAGGTGAAACAGCAAGTCGCGCTGGAAGTTCTGGAGTCCACAGGAACTGGCTGGGTGAAGGTGCGCCACAGGGATGGCGATGTTGGCTATGTGCGCAACGCCGATGTGTGGGGGCAGTAACTTCAGAATCGAGAATTGAGGATTCAGGCAATTTAGTGGTTGCCCGTTTACCACGCACTAGTTACGACTAAATTCATAATGAATATTACTGTTATCGGCGCCGGAGCATGGGGAACATCGCTGGCTATCAGCCTTGCATCGCGGCATCGCACCACCCTTTGGGGCAGGGATGAAGGGCAGATGGCCGGGATGCGCGCCGAGCGCTGCAATCAGCGCTACCTCCCCGATGTTCCGCTTCCCGAAAACCTGTCCTTGAGCTCGGATTTTTCTGCTGCATTGGCAGGCGCAGAGCTTCTGATACTCGCAGTGCCAACCGCCGCATTGCGCATGATGCTGCAAAGGATATCCGGGTATCCTGCATGCGATGTGATATGGCTGTGCAAGGGTTTGGAGAGGCAGACCTCACTGCTTCCTCATCAGGTGGCAGAGCAGGTCCTGCCACCCAGTTTTCATCGCGGCGTTTTGTCTGGGCCGAGTTTTGCGCTCGAAGTCGCACAAGGCCTGCCTACCGCGCTGGTGCTGGCATCCAAAGACGAGGCATTTGCGCAGCGTGCTGCGCAAATGCTGCACCATTCCCGTCTTAGGATATACGCCAGCAATGACGTGGTCGGCGTGGAAGTCGGCGGTGCTGTGAAGAACGTGATGGCGATTGCTGCCGGTGTTTCCGATGGAATGCATCTTGGCAACAATGCGCGTGCCGCGCTTATCACCCGCGGGTTGGCTGAAATCTCAAGATTGGGCATGAAGCTCGGCGGCCGCGCGGAGACACTGGGTGGCTTGTCTGGCGCTGGGGATCTGATTCTGACCTGTACCGGAAACCTGTCGCGAAACCGGCGCGTAGGCCTCATGCTCGCAGAGGGCAGAAAGATTGACGAGATACTGGATGAGATCGGCCATGTTGCCGAAGGCGTGTATGCAGTGCGCGAAGTGCATGGGCTTGCAGAGCGGCTGGGCGTGGATATGCCCATCTGTGAGGCAGTCTATCGCGTGCTCTATGAGCATGTTCCGGCACATGAGATGGTCGATTATCTGCTTAATCGCACCACCAGCCTCGAATTTGGCCAGTAGCGATTTTTGATGTCGCACAGGCCTGTAATCGTTCTTTCAGTTGGCCACGCGTTCCATTCGGCACGTTATAATCCGTCTTTATTGTTTTCGCGCGCGTAACCCATGTCACTTGCCAAGACCTATACCTTAGCCGATGTCGTCCGCTGGTACAGCATGCATGAGTTGAACAAAGCCAAAGCATACCTGAATTCGATTTCTCAACTGGCAGTCCTGCCAAACAAAATCACAGCGCAGGTTAAAGGCACGGCCAGGCAGCCTTACGCGGTGGAAATCTTTTTCGAAAACGATATGGCCGACATGCCGGGCATCAGGCCGATGTGCAGCTGTCCTGTCGGATACAAATGCAAGCATACCGCTGCCGTTCTGCTCTCCGCCCTGGCGCTGCCGCGCACTCCCGTCGTGAATCCGGCACTGCTGGCCTGGGTCGAGGCATTCAAGAAAGCACAAGGCGTTGCTGCGAAGAAGAAGGTCAAGCCTGCGCCACGTGCCGAGCGGCTGTGTTACGTGCTGATGAAATCGCCCAATGTGAACGGGTATTTGATTGCCACTTACAAGGCCAGGATGTCCGCTGACGGGCAGCTGCTCGGGGCAATGGAAGAATGGAACAACGTGGAGCGTGCACTGATCAAGCCGCCGTTGTTTGTCGTCGAGGAGGATTTGCCCATACTGCGTCTGCTTTTGAGGCAGAAAGACAAATATGACGGCAATATTCTCATGGGGCCTCATGGCAAAGAGATTCTGGAAGGCGTGCTGGCAAGCAAGCGGTTTTTCTGCATGGAGAGAGCTGCCGGGAACCGTTACCTTCTGTCGGCACCCATGCGCATAAAGCAGGGCGCGGTGCGCGAGGCGCGCGTTGACTGGGGGGCTGATGAATCCGGAAGCATGGTGCCCAGGGTCATACGCAGCGGCGCTGCAGTGGAGGTGTTGGCGATGCCGGATGCTACCTGGTATCTGGATGCAAAAGCCGGTGAAATCGGAATATTGAAACTGGCGCAGTCTCCCTTGCAGATTGCACAGCTGCTGAATATGCCGCCGCTCAGGGAAATCGATGTTCCCGTGGTGTCGGAAGTGCTGCGTGAAATGGTGCCCGATTTGCCGCCGCCTACAACGTTGAGGCTGCGCACGCTCGAGTCGCAGTTGTCTGCGATATTGGTATTGGAAACGTCGGCGCCTGCCTATATGGGGCGTTTCCGCGGCTATGGTTTCGGCACACAGGTGCGGGATTGGGCTTATGTGCGTTTCCGTTACGGCGAGGCTTCGGTGCGTCCGGATCATCCGGGAGAATTCGTCACGCTGAAAAGCGGTGAGACCGTGCGCGTGAAACGCGATTTGAAGCAGGAAAAGCGGTATCTCAAGTCGCTCGAGGATTACGGTCTGGAGGAGATGCCGCGTTTTGGCCTGTCCGGTGTTACGCTCGATCATCCGGTTTATGTGCTGGAGAACGAGAAATCCTGGAGCGGGTTCATGCAGCAAGCCGTGCCACGGATGAAGGCAGCGGGCTGGGATGTGGTCATTCCGCAGGACTTTCGCCATCTCACGCTGGAAGTGGATGCCTGGGTCGGTGATTTCGACGAGCAGGAAGATGGCTGGTTTAGCCTGAACATGGGCATCGTGGTCAACGGCCAGCGTGTTCCTCTGGCGCCGATGCTGCGTGAACTGTTCAAGACGGATGCCCGCTGGCTGGATACCATTCTGCTCGAGCAGATGAAGGATAATGAGGCGATTGCGCTGGAATTGCCGGAAGGGGGCACGGTGCGCGTGCCTGCACAACGATTAAAGCCGCTGGCGCGGACGCTGATCGAACTGTTTGATACGCGCGCGGGGATCGAAGAAATCCGCCTGTCGCGCTTTGACGTGGCGCGCATCGATGCGCTGGCGGGAATGGAGCGCTGGCAGTTCAAGGGCATGGATGCGGTGGCGAGCCTGGCAGGCAAGCTTAAGGATGCCGAAGGGATCAAGGCGGTTGAAGCGCCGGAAGGCTTCGCATTGCAGCTGCGCCATTATCAGCTGGAAGGGCTGGCCTGGCTGCAGTTTCTGCGTGAACAGGGTCTGGCGGGCATACTGGCAGACGACATGGGGTTGGGAAAAACTGCACAGACGTTGGCGCATCTGCTGCTAGAAAAGCAGTCTGGACGCATGGACAGGCCTTCCCTGGTGGTGCTGCCGACTTCGCTGATCTTCAATTGGAAGAAAGAGGCGGAGCGGTTCGCGCCAGAGCTCAAGTTATTGTCCCTGCACGGCAAGGAAAGAGCGGATCGTTTTGCGCTGATCGCGAACTTTGATGTGATACTCACCACCTATCCTCTGCTGTGGCGTGATGAAGATGCGTTGCTTGCGCATGACTATCATCTGCTGATACTGGATGAGGCGCAGACCGTGAAGAACGTCGCAAGCCAAGCAGCGCAGGTGGTGCGCCGCCTGAATGCACGTCACAGATTGTGTCTCACCGGCACGCCGCTTGAAAATCACCTGGGCGAGCTGTGGGCGCAGTTCGATTTCTTGCTGCCGGGTTTTCTGGGGGATGCCAAATCGTTTACCAAAACCTGGCGCACGCCGATAGAAAAGCATGGCAACAGAGCGAGGCGCGATCTCCTGGCCAAGCGCGT
>JAJXWG010000198.1 GCA_021781695.1 Pseudomonadota bacterium | reverse complement strand
CAGGATCGCCTGAACAGTTTGCAGCAGGATCTGGATAAGAGCAAAGCCAAAAAGGCAGCCGCACAGGCGCGTTTCGATGCAGAAAAAGCGCGTTACAGGGAGCTGACGGGGAAATAAGAGGGCTGAATTCCTTCATCCTGCAGTCAGGCGCAGCAACGCCTCACGGTATTTATCAGCGGTCTTTTGCAGCACATCCTGGGGAATGCGTGGGGCCGGCGCTTTCTTGTCCCAGTCCGAAGACTCCAGCCAGTCGCGCACGAACTGCTTGTCAAAACTGGGTGGATTCTTTCCCGCCTTGTACGATTCTGTAGGCCAGAAACGCGAAGAGTCGGGCGTCAACGCTTCATCGATCAAATACAGCTTGCCTTCGTTATCCACACCGAATTCAAATTTGGTGTCGGCGATGATGATGCCCCTGGTCGCCGCATAATTTGCAGCATCGACATACAATGCAATTGCCGCATTTTTAACCTCGGCAGCGCGCGGCGCCCCCAAGAGCCTGACGGTTTCCTCGTAGGAAATGTTCTCGTCGTGTTTGCCTGCAACTGCCTTGGTGGAAGGAGTGAACAGCGGTTCCGGCAGCTTTTCGGCTTCGCGCAAGCCGTGCGGCAGGCCGATACCGCAGACCTTTCCTGTTTTCTGGTAATCCTTCCAGCCGGATCCCACCAGATACCCGCGCACGATGGCCTCGATCGGCAACGGCTTGAGCTTTTTTGTCACAAACGCGCGGCCTTTCACCTGTTCCATCTCTTCGGTTTCCTTGACCGCGGACTCAGGCGCGATCCCGCTCAGGTGATTGGGGTAGTCCAGTTTCCCGAACCAGAAATTGGACATGGCTGTGAGCACCGCGCCCTTGCCGGGAATCGGGTCGGGCAGAATGACATCGAATGCTGACAGCCGGTCTGTCTGTACGATCAGCAGATGTTCCGCATCGACCTCGTAGAGATCGCGCACCTTGCCGCGGTGCAGCAAGGGCAGACTCGTGAGGCTGGATTCATGCAATGCGGACATGTTGCATCAAACGCCCTTGTGGTAACTCACCACGCGTTCGACTTCGTTTTTCGAACCCAGTATCACTGGCACGCGCTGGTGCAGACCGGTGGGCACCAGCTCCATGATGCGTTCGCGACCGGTCGAGCTCATGCCACCTGCCTGTTCGACGATGAACGACATCGGGTTGGCTTCATACATCAGGCGCAGTTTGCCCGCCTTGGAGGGATCCTTGGTATCGAACGGATACATGAAAATGCCGCCGCGCGTCAGTATGCGATGCACTTCGGCGACCATGGAAGCCACCCAGCGCATGTTGAAGTTCTTTTCGCGGCCGCCATCCTTGCCTTTGATGCATTCCTCGATATAGCGTTGCACGGGCTCTTCCCAGAAGCGGCGGTTGGACATGTTGATCGCGAATTCCTGCGTGTCGGCCGGGATCTTCATGTCCGGATGGGTCAGGAAAAAGTCGCCCACGTCGCGATCCAGCGTGAAACCATTTACACCGTTTCCTGTGGTGAGAACCATCATGGTGTTCGGGCCGTACAGCGCATAGCCTGCGCATACCTGTTTGGTGCCGGGCTGCAGGAAATCCGCCGCAGTCGGATTGGTCACGCCTTCCGGGCAGCGCAGTATCGAAAATATCGTGCCGACGGAAATGTTCACGTCGATATTGGAAGATCCGTCCAGCGGATCAAACGTGATCAGGTACTTTCCCTTGGGGTATTGGGCTGGTATGGGGTAAATGTCATCCATTTCTTCCGATGCCATCGCGGCCAGATGCCCAGACCATTCGTTGGCCTTGATGAAGACTTCGTTGGTGATGATGTCGAGCTTCTTTTGCGTTTCGCCTTGCACGTTTTCGCTGCCCGCGCTGCCCAGCACACCGATCAGCGCCCCCTTGTTCACATCATGCGCGATCTGTTTGCAGGCAGAGACAACATCGTTCAGCAATCCGGTAAATTCGCCGCTGGCATTGGGTATGTGGCGTTGCTCTTCAATGATGAATTGGATCAGACTCTTGCTCATTCTTTTTTCCTTGTTGTTCCGGTTTTAAATTTTGAACGCGTGATTGTACCGCTTTTTGGCCTGATTTGCGTATCTGATTATTTAAACAGCAGTTGCAGCACCGGTATTCAAGGTCTGTCAGTTAATGCGGATTTAGCTTAAAGAGGTCAAATAATATATAGTTGGCGGATGATATGGAAAAATCCGCATAATTTTTGCCTGGAAAAAACAACGGGATGAGCAGCTAATGAAAATCCTCGTCGTAAGACTCTCCTCGCTGGGCGATATCCTGCACCTGTTCCCGGCCGTCAGCGATCTGCGAAGCCGCTTTCCAAAGGCCGAAATCCACTGGCTGGTGGAGCCTGCCTTTGCCGAGATGACAGGCTGGCATGTTGCTGTCGACAAAGTGATCGCAGTGCCGCTGCGGCGAAACAAGAAGACCTGGTGGAAGATACCAGGATTGTTGCGCCATCTCAAGAAACAACTGAAGGCGGAACATTACGATCTCGTGATCGATGCGCAGGGGCTCATCAAGAGTGCGATGCTCTCGCGCCTGCCGGGAATCGATGTATATGGTTTTTCCGCTGGCAGTGCGCGCGAGCCTCTGGCGGCAAGATTTTATAAAAAGACCGCAAGCGTGGCGCCGGGTCTGCATGTCGTTGAAAAAAACCGCCAGCTCATCGCGAAATTGTTCGGCGCCGACATCAGCGGCACTGCCGATTTCGGCCTGGCCGCATTCAGGGAAAGGCAGATGGGACTTCCTGAACATCTCGAAAGCTTTGAAGGAAAAAAATGCATCCTGCTGTTGCACGGCACGACCTGGAACAGCAAGTACTGGCCCGAGGCTTCATGGCTGGAACTGACAGACATGCTCGTGCGGCAGGGATTCCGCTGCCTTTTGCCGTGGGGGAATGAGGAAGAAAAGCTGCGTGCGGCAAGGCTCGCGAAGGTGGGAGGAGAAGTGTTGCCCAGGCTGTCGCTTGATGAGCTGGCCTGCGTGCTGCTGCATGCAGGGGGATTTGTCAGCGTCGAGACGGGCATAGGCCATCTTGCCACGGTGCTGGATGTTCCCGGCATCATGCTGCACGGGCCGACCGACCCGGGTTACAGCGGAATTCTGGGCGGATCATGCGTACACATCAAGAGCGGACTTGACTGTTCGCC
>JAJXWG010000020.1 GCA_021781695.1 Pseudomonadota bacterium | reverse complement strand
GCATCTGGATGGGTACAGGCTGCGGCATCGGTTTCATGTCCAAAGGGTTTGTAGCGCCTATCTTATTCCTGCTGATCGCAGCGCTTCTGCCCGCCCTGTTCCGGAACTGGCGCCGCAGAGAATATGCATACAGTCTGTGCATCGCCCTGCTTTTCGCACTGCCTTGGCTTGGCGTCTGGCCCTATCTTCTGCATGAATACTCGCCCAAGCTGTTTCATGAGTGGGCATGGGAGCACAACATTGGCAACTGGCTGGCATACATGAAGACAGGGCCTGACAAGGATGCCCTTTACTATCTGAAGAACCTGCCCTGGCTTGCCTGGCCTGCACTGCCGCTGGCAGCCTGGACGATATGGCGCGAACGCCATCGCCTGATTCAGCGCGACGATTTGCAACTCCCCCTGATCAGCTTTCTGGTGATGTTCATCGTCTTCAGTCTCTCACCCAACATCAGGGAGGTATTCTCGCTGCCCATGCTGCTGCCGCTTGCGCTGCTTGCGACTGCCTCGCTGTCCATGCTGAAACGCGGCGCAGCCAACGCGCTTGATGCATTCGGGCTGATGACCTTTGCGCTGGCGGCGATCCTGATGTGGTGGGGGTGGGCCGGATTGCTCCTGGACAACCACGCCAAGATCACGCGCTGGCTGAAGGATTATCAGCCAGGCTTCGAGCCAGCCTTCCACGCCTTACCTTTTGCCGCGGCCCTTGCTGCCACGTTGCTGTGGATACTGCTGGTCTGGCGCGTGGGTCGCTCCATGCGCCGTGCCGTGGTGAACTGGGCGGCCGGCATCACGCTTATCTGGGTGCTTGCGATGACGCTGTGGCTGCCCTGGCTGGACAGCGGCAAGAGTTACCGAAACATGATCACCTCGCTCAAAAAATCCATGCCCGCGCACTACAACTGCATTGCACGCAATACATCCCTGGGCGAAAGTCAGCGCGCGATGCTGCAATACTTTGGCGGCATCGTCACACAGCGCGATCCGGCGCGCATCTGCGAGTTGCGCCTGGTGCAAGGCAACCGGATATCAAGGCCTTTGATGGACGAGAGCCAGTACAGGAAAATCTGGGAAGGCAACCGCAAAGCCGACAAGGACGAACAATACCGGTTGTATCAGCATGTCGATGAATAAGGCACTGACTGGAATCGTGGTCGCAGCGCTCTACAAATTCGTGAAACTGCAGGATTTCGCCGCGATGCGCGTCCCCCTGCTGGAACGATGCGATGAACTGGGCATCACCGGCACGCTGCTGCTAGCAGCCGAAGGCATCAATGGCACGATCGCAGGCTCCCGCAGCAGCATAGACCAGATACTCGAATATTTGCACCGCGACCCGCGCTTGGCAGATCTGGAACACAAGGAATCCTCCGCCGAAAAACCGCCGTTTTATCGCATGAAGGTCAAACTTAAAAAAGAGATCGTCACCATGGGGGTGCCCGGCATCAACCCCGCCGAGCTGGTCGGCCAATACGTCAAACCCCAGGACTGGAATGCGCTGATCAGCGATCCCGATGTGCTGCTGATCGACACGCGCAACGATTACGAGGTCAAGGTAGGCACCTTCAAAGGTGCGCTCGACCCGCACATCGCCACCTTTCGCGAATTTCCGGAATACGTCAGAAACAACATAGACCCCGCAAACAAACCGCGCATCGCGATGTTTTGCACCGGCGGGATACGCTGCGAAAAAGCATCAGCCTATATGCTGGAACAGGGATTTTCCGAGGTCTATCACCTGCAGGGCGGGATACTCAAATATCTGGAAAATGTACCCGAAGAAGAAAGCCTCTGGCAGGGCGAATGCTTTGTGTTCGACCAGCGCGTCGCGGTAGGACAAGGCCTGGCACCCGGACACTACGAACTGTGCTATGCCTGCTCGCGCCCGATCACAATGGATGAAAAGAAATCACCCAGGTACCAGGCGGGCGTTTCCTGCCCGAGCTGTTTTGACACCCTCACTCAGGAAAAACGCGCCGCCGCAATGGAACGGCAAAAACAGGTGACATTGTCTGCACAACGCAAAGAGACACATATAGGCAGGCGGAAAAAACGTATCTGATCAGAGCAGTCTGATCATTATGCCGCGCGCTTGCGCCGCCTCCTGCACAATTGAGACGACTTCCTCACAGGGCGCCAAAGCTCCGCCGCCAGGAAAACGCGCCAGCACTCCCTGCGAAAATTCGCGGATGACTTGAAGAGGATTGGCGTCTTTCGACAACGGGCGTGCCGCCTGAAAGAGCAGCATTCCATTGCGCTTTGAGATGGCAAGCAGATAGAAATCAAAGCCATGCGCAGTGACCTGCCTGTCCCTCACCTCGAAAAAAACCGTATCGCAATCAGGCAATGCCGCACTGCCCAACCGGCTTGCCACTTCCTCGACGAACGGCTGGGCCAGATTCAGCTGGGGTGCCAAGGTCATGTGATATTGCCCGGGACGCTCGATCACCAGCGGATTTTCCAAAGGCGGCGTCTTGCCGGGTCGGAAAAAGATCAGGAACAGGATCGCCAGCGTGACTATCGTCGTGAATTCAATCATAGGTTCAGGATTCAAATAATATTACTGTTTCCGGGAATTTTCGGCGTCGCACACACCACATCCGCATTCTGCGCACGGTGGCGCAGCGCATGGTCTATCAGCACCAGCGCCAGCATCGCCTCCGCGATGGGAGTTGCGCGTATGCCCACGCAGGGATCATGACGTCCATGCGTCTCGACCATCACGGGCTCGCCCTGCAGATTGACCGAACGGCGCGGGATGCGGATGCTGGAGGTGGGCTTGATGGCCAGATGCGCCACGATGTCCTGTCCGGTTGAAATGCCGCCCAGTATGCCGCCCGCATTGTTGGAAAGAAATCCTTCCGGCGTCATCTCGTCGCCATGCTCGGTTCCCTTTTGCGTCACACACGAAAAGCCGGCACCTATCTCAACCCCTTTGGCCGCATTGATTCCCATCAACGCATAGGCGATCTCCGCATCCAGCCTGTCGTATACAGGCTCCCCCCAGCCCACCGGCACATTTTCAGCCACCACTGTGAGCTTCGCGCCTATGGAGTCCCCGGACTTGCGCAGCGCGTCCATGTAATCCTCCAGAGCCGGGACCAGAGATGGATCAGCCGAGAAAAAAGGGTTGTCGTTCACGCCCTCCCAACTCTTGAAAGGCATTTCGATTTCGCCCAGCTGTGAAAGATAGCCGCGTATCAGCACGCCATGGCGTTCAGACAGCCATTTTTTTGCGATGGCACCAGCCGCCACCCGCACCGCAGTCTCCCTTGCCGATGAGCGGCCGCCACCGCGATGATCGCGAAAACCATATTTTTGCGTGTAGGTGTAATCGGCATGCCCCGGGCGGAAGGTCTGGCCGATATTGCCGTAATCCTTGCTGCGCTGATCCTCGTTGCGGATCAGAAGCGCGATCGGCGTCCCGGTAGTCCTGCCTTCAAATACACCCGATAAAATTTCAACCCTGTCCGATTCTCGGCGCTGCGTCACATGCCGCGATGTACCGGGCTTGCGGCGATCCAGATCATGCTGGATGTCCGCTTCGGTCAGCGCCATCCCAGGCGGGCATCCATCCACCACACAGCCGATCGCCGCGCCATGCGACTCGCCAAACGAGGTGACCGCAAAAAGAGTGCCGAATGTATTTCCTGACATGGTGTATCTCGCAAAAAAAGTGAACAGAGTTTAACATAGCTCTGCATGCTGCAAAAAATTCGCCCCTGCACAAGAACACAAGGCGCCGTAAATGAAAGCCATCCTGATGAATGCCGCTGGCGATGCCAGCGTGCTGAAAATTTCCGAAATTGCCAAGCCCATGCTGCCATCCGCGCGCCATGTGCGCGTGAGACTGGCCGCCGCCGGCATCAATCCGCTGGACACCAAGCTGCGCGCAAAACCGGTATATCATCCGGATAAATTGCCCGCGATATTGGGTTGCGACGGCGCAGGACTGATTGAGGAAATCGGCAGCGAAGTGACACGCTTCAAGGCCGGCGATGCGGTGTATTTCTGCAACGGCGGCATAGGCGACGAACCTGGAAGCTATGCCGAATATACCACGCTGCATGAAGACTATTGCGCCATGAGCCCTGCCAACATACCCTTGCAGGATGCAGCCGCGCTGCCCCTGGCATGCATCACGGACTGGGAAGCCTTGCATGACCGTGCAAGCCTGGCGCCAGGACAGACGATACTCATACACGCAGCAGCCGGGGGAACGGGGCACATTGCCGTGCAGCTTGCCCACCATCTGGGCGCACACATCGCGGTCACCGTGGGGGATGAAAAAAAGGCGGGCCTCGCACATGCGCTGGGTGCCGAAAAGATCATCCATTACAAGGAACAGGATTTCGTCGAGGAAACGCTCAAGTGGACGGATGGAAAAGGCGCTGACGTGGTATTCGACACAGTAGGCGGCGACACTTTCCTGCGTTCCTTGCATGCTGCAAAAGTCGGCGGCAAGGTGGTCACGCTGCTTTCGACAGCGCTGTCGCTTGCAGATGCACAACTTGCCAGACTGCGCAATCTGTCGATATGCTATGAACTGATGCTCGCCCCGCAAGTCATGAACCAGCCTGATGAGCGCATTCGCCAGCGCAGGATACTCGAAGACTGCGCGCACAGGGTCGAGGCAGGCGAGCTCGGCGTGCTGGTCACGCACCGCTTCCCTCTCGAAGAGGCGGCCACAGCGCACCGATTGATGGAATCAGGCGGCATCACAGGCAAGATCATCCTGACGATGGACTGACATGCTGACAGACACGCACTGCCATCTGGACGCTGCCGAGTTTGGCGACAATCAGAAAACACTCGTGCTCTCTGCGCAATCCGCCGGCGTCAGGCGCATCGTGGTGCCGTCTGTCGGACACAAAAATTTCGCCGCTGTTTCCCGCCTATGCTCGGAACTCTCAGGATGTTTTCCCGCTTACGGCATACACCCCATGTACACGGACGCTGCAATGCCAGAAGACCTCTGTATCTTGCGCGATTACCTGAAAGATCGCCTGCCTGTCGCAGTCGGCGAGATCGGCCTGGATTTTTTTATCGAAAAATACGACCAGGAGAAACAGGAATATTATTTCATCGAACAACTCAAGCTGGCGCGCGAATTCGATCTTCCGGTCTTGCTGCATATACGCCGCGCGCAGGATACGGTGCTCAAGCATTTGCGCAGGATGAAGGTGCGCGGCGGGATCGCGCATGCGTTCAACGGCAGTGTTCATCAGGCAGAGGAGTTCATCAAGCTGGGCTTCAAGCTGGGTTTCGGCGGCGCTGCGACCTATACTCGCGCCACACGCTTGCACAGTCTTTTCAGAAATCTGCCGCTGAGCTCTATTGTTCTGGAAACCGATGCACCCGACATGCCGCCCGCATTCCTGCAACGCGATCAGCCAAACAAACCAGAATACCTGCCGCGCATCGCGGAGATTCTGGCCGGATTGCGCTGCATATCGCCCGAAACGCTTGCCCAGTCCACCAGTGAAAATGCGTTGTCCATATTGAACAGGATACCTGCTTGAGAGTTGAACTTTTAAATAGTATGATGATTTGTCCGCAATCGGATCAAATATTACAGACCGCTCATCAAAGTGGCTTAACGGGGGAGAAGAAAATATGACGGACCGCTTATATCGCCTGATCTATGGCAGCGTGATGCTGATCGCACTTTATTTCAGCATCAACAATCTGGTTTATTTTCTGACAGGCCTGATGATACTGGAGGGCATCACCAACTGGCGCATTCCGCTATTGGTCAACAAACTGCTCGGCATTTCTCCAAAAACGGATGTCAATGCGGCTTCGAACTGCAAGATCTCTCTCGAGGCAGAGCGCATCTGGCGACTGATGGTAGGCCTCGCCTTCCTGCTCACCTATGTATTCTTTCCCGAACAGCTCTGGTTCGTGCCCTGGTTTTTGGCATTCGTGATTTTTGGGGCGGGTGCTAGCGATGTCTGCCCTGGGTTGATCGCAATGAAAAAGGTTGGTTGTAAATGATCAATCCGGCAAATGCCACCAAGATCGAAATAGAATCCGATCCGGGCAATTTGCCAACCAAGATTACCGGCATTGTCTTCTGGGGGACTTTGCTGATCGGTGTTCTGACCGCACTTTTCATCATTCAGGGGAAAAAAAGCGAACGCGCAGCGTTGCAGGAAGACGATACGATCATCGCCCAGATGAGGATAGAGGGCATTCTGCAGCAGCATGCCGTGCCCCCGCTTCTGCGAAACAACCACGACAGCCTGATCCAGACCATCGCAAAACTGCAATCTCAGTTTCGCTTTGAGGCGATTGAACTCTCAAGCCAGGACGAAACACTGCTGATCGGCAACAAGCATCCGAATCAGGATATCGTCACTCTGCACATCCACCTGCCAAATGCGCCTGATAATGCAAACGTGACACTTAACGCATACTTTCCCAAGCTTAAAGATACGCTGTCGAAAGAGCGCAAGGAAATCCTGATCGCCATCGGGCTGATGGTCGTCGTATATGCCTTGGTGATGCAAAAGATCCTCAATGAACTTCTGTCGCGCCCTTTTTCCAGAATGGTGGAAACGGCAAAGGCTTTCGCGGAAGGCCACTCAGACTCGCGCTTTGATGAAACCAACCGGGACGAATTCGGTTTTTTGTCCAAATTCATCAACAAGGCGCTCGATGCCATCGCAGTGCAGCAAAGGGAACTGAGCGAAGCACTTAAACGCGCAACCATTTCCGAGGCAGCCCTTTCCCGGGAAAAGGAGCGCGCCGAGGTCACGCTAAAATCCATCGCAGAAGCCGTCATCACGACCAATGCCAATGGCGAGGTGCAATACCTGAATCCGGTTGCCGAACGCATCACAGGCTGGGAAAACACCGAGGCTCATGGCCTGCCGCTTAACACCATCATCAAGATCGTGCAGGAGAACAGCGGCCTGCCGCTGCTGACACCTGTGCAGCTATGCCTTGAAAACAACAGGGTGGAAACCCTGACCACACATGCATCATTGCTGCGCCGGGATGGCGAGTCCATCGCCATCGAAGCCACCGCCGCACCCATGCACAACGACCAGGGAAAGATCATCGGCGTCGTGATGGTCTGCCAGGATGTGAGCCAGGCGCGCAAGCTTGCCTATCAGCTCTCCTACCAGGCAGGGCACGATGCATTGACCGGACTGTATAACCGCCGCGAATTCGACAACAGGCTCGTCGAACTGCTTGAGAATGCAAAGCTGACCGGACGCCAGCATGTGCTGCTCTATCTGGATCTGGATCAATTCAAGATCGTCAACGACACCTGCGGGCACAGTGCAGGCGACAAACTGTTATTGCAGCTCGCCGTACTGCTGGGCCACAAGATACGCAAGAACGACGTGCTGGCCCGCTTGGGCGGGGACGAATTCGGCGTGCTGCTCGTGGGATGCGATGTCGAATACGGCAAGAAGGTTGCAGAAACTTTCCTCACTCTCGTTTCCGACTTCAGGTTCATCTGGGACGACAAGATTTTTCAGGTGGGTGTGAGCATAGGCCTAGTGCCAGTGACTGCGGCAAGCGAGAATTCTGCAGAAGTGATGAGCGCCGCGGATGCCGCCTGCTATGTCGCAAAAGATAGCGGCCGCAATCGCATCCAGGTGTTCTTAGGCGATGAAAGACGGGGCAAAAAATACGGCGAGATGCAGTGGGTGCCCAGAATACACAAGGCGATGGACGAAAATCGCCTGTTGTTGTACCGCCAGGATATAGTAGCCATTGCATCCGAAAGCACTACCGATCACGCCGAAATACTGCTGCGCATGGAAGACACCGATGGCAGCATCATACCGCCCATGGCTTTCATCCCTGCTGCAGAGCGATACAGCATCATGCCACTGATAGACCGCTGGGTCTTCAAGCATTCTCTGGCATGGTTGCAGGCACATCCGTTAAGCAAGAACAACCGCCCCCATTCGCTCTCCATCAACATTTCCGGGCAATCGCTGAGCGATGAACTGTTTCTGGGATACCTGCTGGATCAGCTGGATCAAACCGGGATTTCCCCAGAACGCATCTGCCTGGAAATCACGGAAACAGCCGCCATCGCCAACATCGGCCAGGCCATGGAATTCATCAATTCGCTCAAGGCGCGCGGATGCAGTTTTGCGCTGGATGATTTCGGCAGCGGCATGTCATCCTATTCCTACCTGAAAAATCTGGATGTGGACTTCCTGAAAATCGACGGCTCGTTCATCAAGGACATGGTGAACGATCCGGTTGATCTAGCGATGGTGGAATCGATCAACCATATCGGCCATGTAATGGGTATAAAAACCATCGCGGAGTTTGTCGAGAATGAAACCTTGCTGGACAAGCTTCGTGAAATCGGCGTGAACTATGCGCAGGGTTACCACATACACAAACCGGTGCCGCTGCATGGATCGGAAACCTGATCGATTCGGTTCATGCACCAACCCCTGCGATCGCTTCGTGCTACCATCATCAATACTTAATAAATTCAGGAACGGCAATGAATCTGCAACAATTGCGCTATCTCAACGAAATCGCGCGGCGCGACCTCAAAATCTCCGATGCTGCCGTCGCGCTGTATACCTCGCAACCCGCGATCAGCAAGCAGATCAAGCTGCTGGAGGAAGAGCTCGGCATACAGATTTTCGTGCGCAACGGCAAACGCATCGCCGCCATCACCGAACCCGGCAAAGGGCTGCTTGCCATTGCCCAGCAGATACTGCTTGAAACCAAAAATTTCAAACAGTATGCGCAGGAGTTCCATGCGAAAGATGTCGGCCAGCTGACCATAGCCACCACCCATACTCAGGCGCGCTACGCATTGCCATCCGTGGTAAAAAAATTCGTCGAACGCTTTCCCAAGGTGAAACTGAATTTGCATCAGAGCAGTCCGATGCAAATCGCAGAACAGGTATTGCACGGCGAGGCGGATATCTGCATCGCCACAGAAAGCCTTTCCTCATACGAGGGGCTCGTCACCCTGCCCTGCTATGACTGGCACCATTGCGTGATCGTCCCACCCAATCACGCGCTGCTGAAGGAAAAGACGCTGACCTTGAGGTCGCTCTCGAAATATCCGCTCATCACCTATGATCAGGCTTTTTCGGGGCGCAGCAAAATAGACGACGCGTTCAAAAAGGCAGGTATAACACCCGACATCGCGCTCACAGTCATCGATGCTGACGTGATGAAAACCTATATCGAACTGGGATTGGGCGTGGGCATCATGGCCGACATCGCATTCGATCCGGAACACGAACCCAATTTGCGCATGCTGGATGCCGGACATCTATTCAAGCCCAGCACGACAAAAATCGCGATACGCAAGAACGGCTATCTGCGCGCTTTCACTTACGACTTCATCGAATTGTTCGCTCCCCATCTGACCCGTAAATTCGTGGCCGACACCATGCATCTTTCGTGCAACATGGATGAGGAATAACCAAGTCATGAATTCCGGCCTTGCGCACGCTGACTGAAATAGCGCTCCGCCCCCTCGTCTCGACGCCGGCACTGGTACGCATGAATGCGGCCGAGATTGCCGCACTGATGGAAGAAATGTTCAGCGGTCCTGCCGATGCGACGCTTTTCATGAACCAGTTCCAGATCTTCTCCGTGCTGGGAAACCGGGACTTTGCGCTCGCCATGCAGGCTAAGGCGCTTGAACTCACCACCATATACAGAATAGCAGGCGGCAAGACGCCTGCTATTAAACTGCTCGCGCTGATGGCTGCCGGCGACTCGTCCGACAACGCGCCGCTTGAATATCTGCTCGAGGAATCGGACATACAGCTGGACCTGCTGTATATCCTGCCAGGACATCCGTTGCCCGGCTGCATCCCCGAGCATGACGTGGCGATCGTCGCTGCAGGCGCATCAGCAAGGAATGGGCCCGTGCTTGAAATGATGGACAAGCTGTGCGAAAACTGGCCGCGTCCGGTTTTGAACCCTGTGCGCAGCATCATGCACTGCTCGCGGGAAGTTCTCTATCAACTGCTCAACGCCATTCCCAATCTCGTGATACCGCCCACGCAGCGCTGCACCCGGTGTGAACTTGAAAAAGGACTGCCTGCCTATCCTGCAACGATCAGGCCGCTCGACTCCCAGGCTGGCCGCGGACTTTCGAAAATAGACAACGGACAGGAACTGGCAGCCTACCTCGATGCCGCCAAAGCAGAAGAATTCCATATTTCCCGATTCATCGACTACCAGAGCCGTGACGGCCTCTATCGCAAACTGCGTATCGCGCTGATCGACAGACAGCCCTACCTTTGCCATCTGGCGATCCATGATGACTGGATCGTCCATTATGGCGCTTCTGGCATGATGGAAAGCGCCGGGAAGCGATGCGAAGAGGCGGGATTTTTCGAGCGCTTCGACAGCGACTTCATGCCTCGCCATCGCGATGCGCTCAGCCTGGTTGCCGAACGACTGCAACTCGACTATGTCGTGATCGATTGCGCAGAAACGCAGCGCGGCGAACTGCTGATATTCGAGGCTGACAATCGCGGCTGGGTGCATGCGACAGACCCTATCGATCTTTTTCCCTACAAGCAAGCCCCCATGCAACGCGTCTTTTCCGCGTTCCGGGCCATGCTGTTCAAGGCTGCCGGCAAGCCCTAAGACTCAGCCAGGTCTCCCAGCGCATCGATCAAGGGCGCCAGATAGGGCTCATAATGCCGCCAGCGTCCGACGGATGACCGATACATAGGCTGGCGCACCTGCATCACGCTGGCCGTCTGTATCGGCCTTTCATTCCTGTGAAAATCAAGGCAGGCCGCGTTCCATTCAAGGCCGCAATATTCGACCATGCGGCGCGCCTGCCCTTTCGGATCGGATACGACATCCTCGTAGTCCACTTCCAGAAAAGCGCCCTCTGGCAGCACACTGCGCCAATGCTCCATCAACCCTGCATAGCCGACATAATACCGGCCCAGTTCGGCCAGATCATAGCTGTATTCATGCGCACTGTTGAAAAGCTGGGTAAAGCACGAGAGGCAGTTGTCGAGCGGGCTGCGCCTGACATGTATGATTTTTGCATTCGGCAGCATCAGATGTATCAGGCCTATGGCAAAAAAATGGGTCGGCATCTTGTCGGTGATGCGGCTTGCATGCGGCGCGCGCACTTGCATCGCGCCGATATAATCTTTCCCCCATCCGGCAATCTTTTCCCGCTCGGATTGATGCTCCGTGCCGCCGCGCTCGACGATGTTAAACAGCTCGCGCAGCTCGCCCATTCCATGCACTTCGGGATGACTGCTGATGATCTGCTCGACCAGGGTGGTGCCGGAACGCGGCATACCCAATACAAAAACCGGCAAGTCCGAAGGATGACCTGCCCCCTGCAGACGCTTCATCGCTTCATGATCAAAGTCATGCGCAACTTCATCAAAGCGCTCTGCTGCCCTGTCGGGATGGTAATCGAGTTGGGAGCGCTTGAGCCTTGCTCCTTCCGAATAATGCATGAAGGCCTTTTCGTATTCCCCTCTGTCGTCGTAGCACTTGCCCAGCGCAAAATGCTGAAATATTGCATCCTGCCTGGTCAGAACCGTCTGCCCAAGCTCAACCAGCGCGGCGAAATTCTCATCGCCATCGCGCGTTTTTTGTGACAGCGCCATGCTGTGTCGCACCGCAAGATTGGCAGGGTGATCTTTCAGGATAGATACATATATGCGCCTGGCCTTTTCGGCCTGGCCATTTTCCAAATGGAGATTGGCCAGGCCATGCAGCGCATCGACATCATCGGGCACTATGGATAACGCCCGTTTGTAACTCAGTTCCGCCTCATTTGGACGCATCATCTCCTTTAACGCAGAGGCCAGATTGTTGTGCGCTTGCACGTGATCCGGCGCTATCTGCAACGCGCGGCGGCAGCTTAGTTCGGCCTGATCGAAAAGTCCCATGTCCAGCAGGATTGCGCCGAGATTGTTGTGCGCATCGGCATCCTGAGGCATGAGCTCAAGCGAGCGCAGCACGCTGTCCTTCGCCTCAGCCAGCCTGCCCAGTTCCTTTTTTATGACGCCCAGATTGTTATGCGCGACCGCGTAATCAGGCGCAATCTCTATCGCCCGCCGGTAGCAGATCTCGGCCTGTTCCGGCTTTTGCATCTTCCTGAAATTGTTGCCGAGATTGTTGTGCACTTGCGCATAATCCGGGTCTATCTGCAAGGCCCGCAGATAGCTCTGCTCTGCTTCTGCAAGACGACCCATCTCCATCATCTCGACGGCAAGGTTGTTGTGCGCATCCGCATTATCTGGCGACAATTGAGCACCCTTTTTCAACGCCAGCAATGCCTCGGCATTTTTTCCCGCCTGACGCAATGCAACGCCCAGTGCCATCCAGCCGAAACCGTACGACGGAAATCGCTCTGTCATCGATTTCGCCAGATCAGCCACTTCGGTATATCGCCCCGCCTCAAACGCAGACAAAAGCGCTCTTTCGGCATCAAGATGCATCAGCGCCTCGAACTGGAGACGACTGCGCCCGGTGCATTAAGGCCCCACTCGGTAATTGCGATATATCCATCGGCGGCGGCAACCACCATCACGAAATTGTTTGCATGCACCACCGCACCCGGCGCAACCCGATGCTGTTCGACCCAGCCCTTTGCGCGATGAATAAAGATGGTTATGTTGTTGATGGTTGCCACACACTCGATATCGCCGAATGCGCGCACCTTGCGCATGATCGTTTCAACCGGTACTGAAAAATCGATGATGCGGTCCTGATCCGACCATCTTGACCAGTAGCTTCCCTCTTTCTGCGGCAACGCGGCGTCCCACAACGGCTGCAAGCCCATCGCCACACGCGCCGCAAGCCTGCCGGTTGCCATCTGCGTTTTCAGCCGCAGCGATTCATGGTTCTCGTCTTGGTCCATAGCAAAATATTCGGCTGCCAGTATGTCTCCGCTATCATACCTTTCGTTGATGCGATGGCAGGTGGCAGCCCAGCTGGTGCGCATCTCGAGGATCGCCCGGACAAAAGGGTAGGGCCCGCGCGCTTCCGGCAGCGGCGAAGGATGAAAATTGATTGCATGGCGGATGTGCTTTTCCCAGCGCGGTATCTTCCACTGATAGCAGGATACGACAAGCAGATCGCAGCCACCCAGTTCCGCCAGATCCCTGTCCTTCACCGGCGAATGCTGAACTGTGGCACCCAGTTCGAGCGCGCGCGCGATCACCTGCTGATTGCTGTACATCCAGTTATCCGGCGAGACAAAGAGCTTTTCCAGCTGCCACCCCGCCCCGAGGAAGGCCTCGAGTACGCATTGATACGAGTCACTGGTCGCGATTGCAAATTTCATGGTCAACATTCTAGCCAAAATTTGTGCAGGCCGCTTGCCGGGCTCAGCTGACCGCGCGCCTTGAAAAATCTCTTGGACGGAAGCCCAGCATAGCCAGCACCGCAAAGTAGACAGCCACCCCCTCGACCACCAGGACAGACAGGCGCCCTATGCGCACCCAGCCTGCACCTAGCAGCCAGCCCTGTTCGCTGCCCATGCCCAACCACAGCGTGATGCCCAACGCCAGCACGGCCATGCCCACCTTGAGAAAATAAACCGCCCAGCCTGGCTCCGGCTGATAAATGCCTTTCCTGCGCAGGAAATAGAAAAGAATAACGGAATTCAGGCATGCGCCCAGACCTACCGACAATGCAAGGCCTGCCTGCTGAAGATGCAGGCCATAGATGAACAGCACATTCATCATCTGGGTAGCGAAAAGCGTTGCCACGCCGATCTTCACCGGCGTCCGGATGTCCTGGCGCGCATAAAAACCGGGAGCCAGTATCTTCACGAGTATCAGTCCGATCAGGCCGATGCTGTAACCGACCAGCGCATGGCTCGTCATCAGCACGTCGGAAGCCGAAAATGCACCGCGCTGAAAAAAGGTGGCCAGCAGAGGAACGGCGATCATGCCGAGTGCGAGCGCTGCCGGCATGGCAAGCATGAAGGTCAGTCGCAAACCCCAGTCCAGCAGTCTCGAATATTCGACCGTATCCTTGCTGGCGTGGCATTTGGACAGCGATGGCAAAAGTATCGTGCCCAATGCAGCGCCCAGCAAACCCGTGGGGAACTCCATCAGCCTGTCCGCGTAATAAAGCCAGGACACGCTGCCTGCGGCCAGGAAAGAGGCGAAGATGCTGTTGATGATCAGGCTGATCTGCGTTATCGACACACCAAACATCGCAGGCCCCATCTGCCTGATGACGCGCCGCATACCTTCATCCTTCATGCTGAAACGGATGCTGGGCAGCATGTCGATTTTTTTCAGGAACGGAATCTGGAACGCGAGCTGCACAATGCCCGCCACGAAGACAGCTATGGCCAGCGCGACGATGGGCGGATGGCAATAGGGCGCCAGCCACAGCGCGGATGCGATAAAGCAAAGGTTGAGCAGGATGGGCGCGAAGGCAGGCACCCAGAATTTGTTGTAGGTATTGAGGATGGCGGCTGCGACCGCAACCAGTGAGATGAAGAATATGTATGGGGACGTATAGCGCAACAGATCGACGGTCAGCGCAAATTTTTCGGCGTCTTTGGCAAAACCCGGCGCACTCAGATAGACGAGATAAGGTGCAGCGATGATGCCGATCAGCGTCACCACAAACAGCACGAGCGCCAGCATCGTGGTGACATGATCCAGAAGCAGCTTGGTCGCCTCATGCCCGCGGCGATTCCTGTACTCGCCGAAGATAGGCACGAATGCCTGCGAAAAAGCACCTTCGGCAAACATGCGGCGCAACAGGTTAGGCAGTTTGAATGCAACAAAAA
>JAJXWG010000197.1 GCA_021781695.1 Pseudomonadota bacterium | reverse complement strand
GAAAGGCCCTACAGGCTGCGGCAAGTCGCGCTTTGTCGAATACATGGCGTGGAAGCTCGGCAAGCCGCTCATCACCGTGGCCTGCAACGAAGACATGACGGCATCCGACCTGGTCGGTCGCTATCTGCTTGAAGCGAACGGCACGCGCTGGCTGGACGGCCCGCTCACCACCGCCGCGCGTATGGGCGCGATCTGCTACCTGGACGAGATCGTCGAAGCGCGCCAGGACACCACCGTTGTGATCCACCCGCTCACAGACCATCGCCGCACGCTACCGCTCGACAAGAAGGGCGAACTGATCGAGGCGCATCCCGACTTCCAGCTGGTGATCTCGTACAACCCGGGCTACCAGTCGCTGATGAAGGATCTGAAGCAATCGACAAAGCAGCGCTTCACCGCTTTCGATTTCGATTACCCTGACGCCGATCTGGAGACCGTCATTCTCGCCAGAGAAACCGGCCTTGACGAAGCCACTGCGGGGAAACTGGTGAAGATAGGCCAGAGCGCACGCAATCTCAAAGGCCACGGTCTGGATGAAGGCATCTCGACGCGCCTTCTGGTGTATGCGGCAACGCTGATCAGGGACGGCGTTGAACCCGGGGATGCCTGCCGCATGTCACTGGTGCGCCCCATCACAGATGACTCGGATATCCGCGCAACGCTGGATCATGCAATAGATGCAACCTTCACCTGATTTTAAAACGTGAGCACCGAAACCGAATACCCCCTGATGCAAACCTGCTGGACCCGGCTAGACACCCGTTTCCCACAGGTTGCAGAAGTGTTCGAGGACTGCATGACAGAAGCCCTGGCGGCGCTCACGCCGGAGGGCTTGAATGCCTATCTGGAGGCTGCGCGCGCACTGGGAAAACTGGGCCGAGGGGTGGAGCCCATGCTGGCTTTCATGGAGGCATGGCCCTCTGTCGCGAACATTCTCGGCGAAACTGCGCTGCCTTCCGTGATGACGAGTATCCGCGCGATGCAGAAGTCGCCCAACGGCAATGCGATCGCACCTTTCCTGCAAACGCTGGCACCTGTGGCAAAACGGCTGCAATCGCAGGAACAGTTGCAGCATTACCTCGATATCGCCCTGGATTTCATGGCGCGCACCACAAGTTCCATACATGGCCATCATGCGACCCATCCGAGCCCTGGCCTGCCCGATTTTTTGCAGCAGGCCCCGTTTCTGTTGAGGCAGCTTGCCGTGGCCGGCTTGAAGAACTGGGTGGAATACGGCATCCGCAACTACGGCAAGCATCCGGAACGCCAGCGCGATTATTTCAGCCTGCAATCGGCAGACAGCCGTGCGGTGCTGCAACGCGAACGCCACGGCACCCTGTTTGCCGACGTCGTGAGGAAACTGGACCTCTACCTGCGCGCCCTGTGGCAGGACAGCGATCATCTGGTGCCTTATTCCACCGCTTTCGACGAAATCCGCAAGCCTGTTCCCTATTACGACAAACTTGGCATCCGCGTGCCGGATGTGTTCGACGACTTCATTTCCCCCGAAGGCATCCGCATATCCGGCCTCGACCGATACCGCGCCGTGCTGGCCCATATCGTAGGCCACCGCCGTTGGACTTGCGCGCAGATCGCCGACAACTGGAGTCCGTTCCAGCGCATGGCGGTGGAGCTCTTCGAAGACGCGCGCATCGAGACGCTCCTGACGCGCAAATACCCCGGCCTTCGCAACATCTTCCTATCCCTGCATCCTTCGCCCCGCGAAGACGCGTGCGACGCTGAGACCACCTCCTGCCTGCGCCATCGCTTAGCCATGCTGTCTCGCGCATTTCTCGACCCGGATCATGGTTACAAGGACCCGGTATTGAACGAATTCGTTGCACGCTTCCATGAGACTCTGGGAACGGGCGTATCATCCACCGCCGAAATCGCGGCCCTTGCGCTCGCCTATGTCGCAAAAACCCGACGTCAAAGCGATCAGTTCGCCAAAATTTATTTCGAAGACACCGTGGTGGATTACCGCGACGACAATCGCCAGATGTGGAAATTCATAGAGCAGGGCGACGAGGAAGAAGCCTTCGAAGACAAGCGCAAGGTCGAACCCGAAGAAGAAATAAGGGGACTTCCGCCGCGGCACTACCCTGAGTGGGACTACCGCAGCCAGACCTATCGGCCAGACTGGGTCAGCCTCTACGAAGCCCTGCATCCGAGTGGCAACGCAGCAGACATCGACAGACTGCTCGCCAAACACGATGCGCTTGCGAAACAGCTCAAGCGCATGCTCGACCTGCTAAAACCTCAGGACAAAGTGCGCATCCGCTATCAGGAAGAAGGTAGCGAACTGGACCTGGATGTCGCCATCCGTTCTTTGATCGATTTCAAGGGTGGCGCCCTACCCGATCCGCGCATCAACATGAGCCACAGGACAAGCGGCCGCAACATCGCCGTGATGCTGCTTCTGGACTTATCCCAGTCGCTCAATGAGAAAGCTGCAGGTTCGAATCAGAGCGTCCTCGAACTCAGCCAGGAGGCCGTCTCGCTGCTGGCCTGGGCAATCGAGAAGCTGGGCGACCCTTTCGCCATCGCCGGTTTTCATTCCAACACGCGGCACGATGTGCGCTACCTGCACATCAAGGGCTACCAGGAACACTGGGGCGATGAAGTCAAGGCAAGGCTTGCCGCAATGGAAGCCGCCTATTCCACGCGCATGGGCACCGCCCTACGCCATGCTGCGCATTATCTGGAAGCACAGCAGGCCGACAAGAAGTTAATGCTCATTTTGACTGACGGCGAGCCTTCCGACGTGGACGCACAGGATGAGCGCCTGTTGATCGAAGATGCGCACCGGGCCGTGAAGGAACTGAACCATAAAGGTATATACACTTACTGCATCAGCCTCGATCCGAAAGCCGACGGTTATGTCTCCGATATTTTCGGGAAACAGTATGTCGTGATAGACAATATCTCCCGCCTGCCCGAGCGCCTGCCCAAGCTCTTCATGGAATTGACCAAATAGATCGCTGACAAAATCCAGACGGAATAGAATAAGAAAAAGCCAGTCAATCTATTGGATTGACTGGCTTTTATTTGGGGTGGCTGATGGGGCTCGAACCCACGACAACAGGAATCACAATCCTGGACTCTACCAACTGAGCTACAGCCACCGTTGACCTGACAATTCCATAAGACACTGGCGTGCCCGACAGGA
>JAJXWG010000019.1 GCA_021781695.1 Pseudomonadota bacterium | reverse complement strand
CACGGACACGGCCTTGTCGACCGTATCTATCGCCGATGGAAATCCATAGAAGGGGCTGTTGGCCACGCGCAGCATGCGCACGGTAAAGGCAGGATCCTGGCTTACGGCCTTGGCGATATCGGAAAGGTTGCTGTCCGAATCCTCCACCAGCCGGTTGATGCGCAGAAAAACCTGGGGCAGCGTGACCAGCCCGTCCACCCCACCCAGCAATTGATCAATGTCAGTCTTCATGGCGGAAAACCTTCTCACGAGAGAGGGAAATAGTCAAGCAAGGTCAATCGCGTGCATCGGTTATTTCTGCAGCATGAAGGTCTCATATTCCAGTATCGCCAGTTTGCGATCCAGCCAGTACAAACCTACCACAAGGGTGATTAGCAAAGAGATGGCAAAGCCGTAGCCATACCAGCTTGCGCCAAGGTGGATGCTGAGCAGGCTGAATATCAGGTTCAGTCCCGAGAAGAGCGCGGTCAGAACCAGCGCGATCATGCGCTTGTCAAGATAAAAAAGGACATTGATGACACCCAGGAATACCACCTGCAAGCCCGCCGCGACGACATCGACATACAATAACGAAATATAGTATTGCGAGATGCCGATAACGCGCAGCAGCGTGGGCGCTGCGACAAAAACAACCAGCACCGCTATCGACTGGACCTTGATGATTTCAAAAATTCCCTGGCGCGCGATTCCCACCATCTCATCGCGCATTTCCTCTATGTAATCGAGCGTGCCGCCGTCGCGCACCGCGTCGTAAAATTTCTGATAGTACTCGACGAAATCCGTCTCCATGCGCACCAGGAATACCGCCATGCCCGGGATGATGGACAGATAAGCCAGGAAAATGGGCAGGTCGTAGATCAGCGAGGCGTGAAACGCGCCGATCGCTTTCTGGCCGGTCAATGGCGAATACCAGAAAATGTATTTGTCTATCCATGTTCCCAGATTGAAGAAAAAACCTGTCCATATCAGAGAAACAAACATGCGCTTTTTTTCCAGAAAGTCGAATTCGACAAACCGGTTGGACGGGTAGGAGCGGATGATGAACAGCATCATGCCGCTGAATAACGTAAAATGCCCCACCAGAATACCGAGCAGCAATCCGTCCAGCCCGAAGCCGCGCAACAGAATGGCAGCCATCACGGCAAGGCTATAACCCATGGCATAAAGTATCAGGATGGCTTTGTAGTTTTTCATGCCGGACAGAAAAATCGTGGCTATCCATATATTGCACAGCACCACAAAATTGGCGATCAGCAGGATGCGGTAAAACGCATCCTGCTCTGGGAACGCAAACACGGCCAATGCCACGCCTATCAGACCAGACACCAGCATGGTGATAAATATGGCGCCCATGAAATTTGGCAAAATGGCATCGGTATCTTTGAGATACAGCCGGTCAGCGATATAGCGCGTGAATCCCAATTGCAGAAAACCGGTCAATATCAGGCTCATCGCAATCAGGTGGGTGACCGTGACCTGAAACTGCGTGATGAGCACCTCTGGCAATACAACTCCCAGGCTCATGAGGCCGATCAGAAGAACGCCGAGTATGGATAATACCCATGGTCCGGAACCGATGATCCCGGCATAGGCATATGCGCTAAACACCGACAGGTAACTGTCGCGTTTCAGGATTTTTCTGATTTCAAAACCGATGCCAGCCATTACACCAGCGCCTCTTCATAGATTTGCCTGAATTCATCAAACATCTGCGCTTCTGTATAATAGCGTTCTACCCTTGCAATCGCGGCATCGCGCGCCGGAAACCAGTTTTCCGGGCGCAACAGTTCGATCGCAGCAGCAGCCATCGCTTGAGGATCGGCAATCCGCACGACCGCGCCCGCAGCACCCAATGCCTTATCTTCTGGCGTCAGCCCATAAACCAGCTGGCTGCAAGCGCCCACATCGGTCGTCAACGCAGGCACACCTGCCGCATAGCCTTCCAGCACGACCAGCGGCAGCGCCTCGCTGATCGAGGAAAGCACGACGAGCCCGATTTTTTCCAGTATCACCTCAACCTTCTGAAATCCCAGGAATTTGACTTTTTCATTCAGGCCAAGGCTGATCACGAGGTCGCGGCATTCCTGAACATAGCCCGCATCTTCATCTTCCGGGCCGGCAATCCAGCCTTCGGCATCAGGCATTCTGTTGATCACACTGCGCATCATGCGTATGAAGGTTTTTACATCCTTGATCGACACGACTCGGCCGATCAAACATAAAACGGGCGGTGGCGTTCCGGGACGTTTGGCGCGCAAGGTTTGGAAACGCGCAAGGTCGATACCGTTGGGTATCACGCGGGTAAGCTCAGCCGGCGCACCATCGCTGATCTGGCGCTGACGATTGGCCTCATACAATGCGGTAATCCTGTCTGCCTGGTGATAACACAGCCGCCCCAAAGAGGAATAGAAGCGCACCCACAACTCGCGGAAATAACTGACCTCGGTCGGATCTTTTTCAAAGACGTTGCGGTTGTCGCGTATCCATGCGCTCTGGTACAAATCGATCTTCCGTTCCTTGGTATAGATGCCGTGCTCCGACAGAATAAGCGGTTTGCCGGTGCGAACCTTCAATAAACCGCCGAGCAACCCTGCATAGCCTGTTGAAACAGTATGGTAGGCGCGCACGGGAATCAGGTTGGCAGCGATTTTTTCCATGGCCCAGATGGGCTCATGCATCGCGCGCACTGTCCAGAAATAGTCGATGAAAGAAGGGTCGGTACAGTATTCCTGATAACTTTGCGTAATGAACTGCCACGCCTGCCGGCTGTGCAGAAAAAACGCCTCGTTGATTTCGCCCTGTTTTAACAGCTTCGCCATCTGCGCAAAGACGCAGGCGGTATTGTCCTGAACAAAGCCAAACGATTGGTGCAGCAAAACCACTTGTTCGGCCACCGCAGGATCGCCCGCTTCTGCCAGCACCGGCGGCTTAGCATGCGCGTCATACAGATAATGTGCCTCGAAATGCACAATATTGTCGGGAAGCGCATATTTCATCTCGCCATAGTCCTGTAGACGGCTGCCCAGAAAAACCACCGCAAAGCGATATTCGGGATAGGCCTTGATGATCTGGTTCACCCAGCTTGACACACCGCCGCTCACATAGGGAAATGTGCCCTCCAGCAACAGCGCAATATCGGCTTCTTCTGCAACAGGAAAACTCATGCCTCTCCTCCCAGCCAGAAGCGCTGAATGTTGGCGATGCGCTGAACCTGATTGTTGGCGGGCAGCTGCTTAAGATGCTGCAGCACTGCCAGATAGTCCCCTCGCAGATAAGCCAGTTCGGCAAGATAAGGTTGTATCCGCATCACCGGCATTCCAAGGCCTATCGCCCGGCTGAACGCTTCCTCGGCCTCCTTATATTTTTCCTGTCTGATCAGGATTTGCGCGAGCAATACATAAAGATCCCCATCCACTCTGGTTTCGAGGGCCGCGCGCGCGTGGTGCCCGGCCTGCGTGAGCATGTAACTCAGTATGTCTCCCTCGCTCAGATTCTCATATGCAAAAGCCCAATACAGTTCAGCCAGCTGCTTCTGGTAAAGCTCACGCAAGCTGGGCTCATGGGCATCCTGAAGTTTTTCCAACACATCGTGAATCAGTGCATTCAAGGTTTTTTCGCGCTGATCCAGCATGCCATAGGCAAGCAGGCGCAAGTCATCCGCTTCATCTCCCAGCAACTCCTTCAGCATGGGAATGGAAAACCGCGCTGACATCGCATGAGCCGAGAGCAGCGCCTTCACGCGGACTTCAGTGGACAGCCCCGGTGTATTCAACCGCGTGCGTATCGCACCCTCGCCCAATGAATGACGAATGCCAGCGCCACCCAAAGTGAATTTTGGCAATTCAATCCTGACGAACGGGTAGTCGACAACGGATTTGGTGAAAAAGCGGATCACCACCACGATTGCGAACACCGCAATCAGCGAAAACAGCGGCACAAAAAAAACCAACAAAAAAAACAATCCCAATACCGCCCGTCTGGGCTGCCGATAATGTTCGGGCAAGAACAGCAAAGCCAGCTGCGCCGCAATGAACGATGCCGCGGCATGCAACATCACAAAACCGAGCAATTGCAGTGGTACGGAAACATGCTGCATCAGGATGAAAAATGCGCCGCACTCCAGAATGATGCCGGCCAGGACGAATTTATTGCCGAAGATCATGGCTGCCTTTGAGTGAGTGCCAGAATGAAATTTTCCAGCATCACATTAACCTGGTTCTGATCAAGCGCAACCGAACGGGTACGTATCCCCGCCTGGCCAAGCCGCCTGCCGAAGCGCTCGACAAAGATGCGCTCAATTCTTTCCAGATAACCGCCAAGCGCGCTCTCTCTCGTCAAGGGCAGCAGCACCATGCAGATGCGCAAATCGCCTCTGGTCAATGTCCAGGTCTCGTCAAGTCCGCGCACTGCACTGGCGATGAATTTCAAAAGTTCGGCGCTTTCCGTATTGTCGGATGCCACAAAACCCACCAGCATGCTGCTGATTTGCATATCGTGCTGCAGGTGCCCAAGCGTATGCATCGCCTTGAAAAAATCAATCGGGCAATCCTTTAGCTTGTCCGTCAGGAACGGTGAGAATTCGCTGGCGGCGATGGTGTCTGCGTAATAGCTTGTCAGCACGGACAAGGTCTGCATGTTTTCACTCTGCAACGCAAAAAACGGGATTTTTTCGACCGCCATGATCGCAACGATATGTCCTTCTGCCGTTTTCGCGGGGACCGCCACCAGATAGCGGCTGGGCAACCTGATCAGATTTTCTTCAATATTGACATGAACCAGCTTGCCGCTTTCCATGCAATGTGCAATGAGCGGATCGTTATCGTCGACAGGGGTGAACGCACCCACTTCGGCTGCAGGCTGCAGGCTGATTTTTCCATTCACGACTGCATGCAGTCCAGCCACGCTGAGATTGCACTGTCGCACCACCAGCGACAGGTAAAGCTGCGCGCCAGGCAGCCCCTGTTCGGTAGGCATGACGCGGTGCAGCTCCTTCAGACCTTCGCGCAGGCTGGCTGGGCGGCCGATCAGATCCTGTTCAAGACGGTCATGGGATAAGCTAAGCAGGTAAAGGCGCCTGGTGAGCAGTTCCAGCCGCTGCTCCGTGTAATGCTGCAACTCCCTGATGCGCCGCATGCGGATCAGCCATCCGCTGCAGAACTCTCCGCTGATCATCACCATCAGCGTGCCGCCGATGAAGGTGAGGCGGGGAAACATGTCATACCCCTGCCCCCGCCCGACTGACCATGCGAGCCAGCCTGCCAGGAAGATCAGGACCGATACGATGCCCATCAGCACGCCGTAGCGCAGCGCAATCAGCAAGGGCGCCATCCATACCCACGGGAAGATATGGGCATTGAAAGGATCATCAGGCAGCGTGCTGTAAGACAGGAGCAGTGCTGCCAGGCTGATGACCAATGTTTCCAGCCATTGCCCATAATGCCTGCCGCCCTGCGGCAACAAATGCCGATAGAAATTCATTTCAGCCTGATGCTGTCTGTCAGTTTTTCCAGCAATTTCTGGGCAACCGCGCTGACCGCCTCACGCCCCCATCCCGTGCGTCCGCCAGCTGCACTCCATATCACCTGGCGAGTCTGCACATCGATGATTTTTATCGTGACGCCTACTGCTGGCTCGCCGTCGACACCGGTTTTGTATCTCCATTCGTTCACTGTCCCGGTGATTGCATAGCGCGCCCCGGATTGTTGCGCCCAGCCGAGTGCGGCCTCGACTGCCTTGGCATCAGCTGGTTCAAACAGGCTGTCCTGATTCGGTACAGAAGGATAGGTTTCCAGCGACATCGCGCCTTTGACACGGAAGATGGTCTCGGTGATGGCTTCCATGCGCAAAGCAGCCTGGGGTGTTTCTGTATGGTTCTCCATCGGCAGCAGTGCCCATTTTGCATCCTTGTCCAACACCGGCGCCTTGCTGCTGTCAGTGATCGCGCAACCAGCCAGAAGCAACAGGCAAATAATCAGCAAGCGTTTCATGCTCTTCCTTTCGAATGATTAATAATGCAACGTATATACAACACCGGCCTCCAGCGTGGGCACATATTGCTCGTTGGCGCCCTGGCGATATGCACCCTGGTCATAGCGGAGGAAAACCTGCAACCGGTCTGCGCCGATCACGCGCCCTGCAACGCCGGCATTCATGCGCCAGCCTCCGCCGTAAACCGTATCATAATATCTGCCGACCTCACCCATGTACTCGAAATCATGCGCAGGAAGTCTGCTGTCAGTCATGTCCCCGACATGCGCATAGGTTGATATTTCATGCACATTCTGCGGCATGAAATAGCCGGCGCTACCGATTTGACCTGACGGGACAAGGCTTGCAACCCTGCCTGTGAGCACGGTGCCTGCGGGCTGGAAAGTGCTCCATGTGCCATTCACGATACCCTGCAGGGCAGGATGAGCATCGCTTAAATGATGTGTCAGTGTCGTGGAGAGAGTCTGTCCGCTTCCCATACTCTGCTGATCAATGCTGTGGTATTGGTTCAACTCGCCGCGCGTTTCCCATTCATTCCTGCCATCAATCTGGTAATTGCCCTGCAGTGCAATCTGGTCGCGCCGGCCGATCAGTCTCATCAGCGGCGTCTCGTTGGTCACATCATTATAAGCCAATTCGATCTTCATTCTCAGGCGCGCTCCGATCTGGCGTATCTGCGAAAACACGATTCCTGCCTGGGTATTCAACGACTGGCTAAGCTTCAAGGTCAGCGTATTCACATAGGAATTGCCCGTCTGATGCAAAGAAATTTCGCCGCCCGTTTCGTTGGGCGCATTTGAAAGTATCGCAGGGTTGACACCAAACCTGCTGGTCTGGTGCAGGCTAAGGTCAAGCTTGAATCCACCTATGCGCTGACCGGTCGTACTGATGCTGCGTTCCATTTCCTTGTAGTCGTACAGATTGCGGAAGGCCGTCATAGCACCCAGAGTATGGTCGTTGTGCAGCAGCATCGGGGCTGCCTGCCCGTACAAGGATTCATCGCGCCGCGAGCGATCCATCGCGCCGAAAGCCAGTTCGGCCGCATCGTTGTAGCGCCCTGCCAGGTATGAAAGATTCATTTTGTCATTGGGCGGCGCGCCCTCGCGATCGAGTATCCCGCTAGCTTCTTCGCTGTCCTGTCTTGCCAGCGCATCCGAGATGCGCGCGCCCAGCGGGGTGTTGAGCCAACTGGCATAGCGATGAATGAGCCAACTGCGCGTGGCATCATCCTGATCGCGATCATTGAGCCAGGCCGCCGCGAGCTCGACAAACTGGCTATTTTGTTTCAATGCAGGCGTACCCTCGCGCAGCAATTTCCACAGCACCCCCTGCCCCAGCGCAGGCTCATCGAGCAGCAGCAGGCGCAGCGCTTCGATATCGCGCGCATTGCCCTGCAAGTCGAGCCATGCGTTTCTGTCTTGCCGAACCAGGCGCTGCTGCCATATCCGACGGCGGATTTTCCAAGCCTGATCCCTTTGTCCTGCCGCTTCCAGCGTGGCGGCATAATTCAGCATCCACAAATCATCTCTCAAATGGGATTTTGCGATGCGCTTGTAGACAATGAGCGCATCATCCGGCCGCCCCAAGGCCAGTTGCCCTGCAGCATAGACATCCCACAAGCCTGGCGTGCGCCCTATGAGTCTTGCCCATTTTTGCATGTAATATTGCAGTTTCTCGTACTGATGCGCATCCATCAGCAGCCAGAGCAAGGATTCCACAACGCCTGAAGTGCCGGGGTAATGCCTCACCAGAAATTCCCTGTCCTGCAATGCGGCAGCATAATTTCCGGCATGCTGGTACATCTCTGCACGCAATTCGACAAATTGAAAATTCCCGCGGTAATCATCAAAGTTCTGCGCCTTTTCGTACAGCCGCTCGACTTCCTGCCAGTCATTCAGTTCGGCATAGGTGCGAGCCGCATCCATAAACAATTCGATATGCGCTGATTTCAGCCAATATCGCTCTGCCGTCTGTGCTGCCAATCTCGGATTTTTGCGCTTTAACGCCAGAAACAGCCGCTGCTGTTCAAACTGCTCCGCATCGGGCGAGTCACTCAGCATGCGGTAGGCGACAATGGTCTCTTCATCCTCTTTGAGTTGCCATGCCAGCTCTCCAAGATTCAGCCAGAACGACTGGTCTTTCGGTTTTGCCTGCACCTGGCTTTTCTTCAGCACTTCAAAAGCATCCTGATACAAGCCTGCCCGCATCATCATGCCGGAAATGGTCACCGCCAGATCCGGACTCGCGGCATTCTGCCCGAGGTACTGTTTGTATGCGGAAATGGCCTCTGCATCTCGACCCATGTGCGCCAGCACTTCCGCCTGAAGCAGAAGCAGATCCGGATGCCTTGACAGATCACCCTGTTTCTTGAGCCAGGCCAATGCGTCTTCCGGCTGCCCGATATCCTCATAGAGCTTCACGATTTTGCGCGCATACCTATCATCTTTTCCCCGGCTCATGTGTTGCAGTCCGATGATCTGCGCCGCGTAGTCGAACAGGCCGCCGGCCAGCCGCATCCAGGATTGCCAGGCGGACTCCTTGCCTTGGTGCAGCGCAAGCCAGCGCCACTGCGCCATGGCGACCTCCGGATGAGCAGTCCATTCCGAAATCTGCGCCAAGCGCTCGCGCCACAAGGGGCTGTCCGGCTCATGTTCAACCGCAATGCTCGCCGCATCGAATGCCCGCAGCAAATCGCGGTTTCCCAAAAATGCGGCATAGGCCAGATCAAAGTGCGCGGGGACATAGGTTGACTCCTGCGACTGTTCCATGAGCTTTGCAGCAAATTCGTCCGCATCCGCTGGACGATTTGCAGCCAGCGCCAATCTGGTCAGACTGTACAACACATCCGGACGCTGCCACTCATTTTCCGGCAACTGCTTTACCCATTGCAATCCCAGCCTGCCCAACCCGCCGGATTGCAATATCCTGATTGTCTGCAAGATGCATGCGGTCTTTCGCGGTTGGTCGGCTAGCAGCTGACATGCCCGCCACTGATAGCCTGCACTGTCGAGATACCGCCCGGTCTCTTCAGTTACCCTGGCCGCGAGACTCAAACTGGCCTGATCCGGACTGATGCGCACCAACCGCTCAACAGTCCGTTGCACAAGAGCCTCTTCGCCCGCCTGTCCTGCTGCGTCTGCTAGCCTGCGCAGCGCACCGGCGCTAAAGATGCGGCTCTCGTTTTCATGCAGCGCCTGCCTCAAGCGGTTCAATTTCTGCCCCCGGTCAGCACTGCCCGGCTGCGCCTGCCAGAACATTTTTTCAAGGATGCCGATCTGTTCCACGGCCGCTTCTTCGCGCCATTTCGGCTGTGCATAAAGCGGCTCGAGCAGACCCAGCGCCTTTTCGAACTGCCCAAGCTCAGCATAGTCGCGCGCAAGCTTCAGTCTCAGTGCATGATTATCAGGCTCGGTGGCGAGCAGATTGCGCATGTACTGCAGCGAAACCTCATCCACTTTTTCGCCAGAGCGGATCTGCTCCAGCAGGAAACGTTGCGGGTAGAGCAGCACCAGCACCACGCCTACTGTCACGACGAGCCCGATCAGCCCGAAAGGCGTGACCAGCCTCGGTCGCGGCGCATTCATGCGCCTTTCAGCAGCCGAGGCGGAATCTGGCGTGTCCTGTTGCATGTGTCTGGTAATGGTAACGATGTCCGTCATGACGATCAGGCTGCACGACATGGCCATGCTCGTCATACAAGGTGCAACTGGGGGCATGGTTCAGCGTAAAATCCAGCGCCACATAAGCGTTGAATGTCATCAGAGTCTGGCTTTCCTGTTGCTGCCAGAAGAGCAGAACGCCGTTTGCATCAGCGAGATAAGGAGAAATGGCAGGCGCATCATCGAGCGTGATGACGTTGACGGGGGACTTGACCAGATGCACATAGCGGTCCTTGTTGAAGTCGCTGTATCCCGCGATGCTCCCGCTCATAATTGGATATCCCATGCGCGCATCCAGGCGCAGGGTATCGATGTCCCCGTCGCCGTAAAACAGCCAGCCCTTTTCCGTCTTCGCAATGACGCTGCTGTTGAAATCCAGCACGCGGCGCATGTACTCGGAAGGATAAACGGGATGGCTGGGCTGTCGAACCGCCCAGGCAAACACCTCATCCAAAGCTTTTAGCGAAGCAGGCTTGGAGGCGGAATAGGCGTGAAAATAAATGTCCATCGGCTTCAAGCGGCGCGGCCTGTCGGTCAGCTGGTAGGTCTCGATCACGCGCGCATATCCATAAAACGGCCCTGTCCAGTTATTGGTATATACATTTTCGTTCTCGTTGGGCGCATACACCTGGTAATACCCGTCGCGCGCGACACCCAGCGGACCCACGAAGGTCAGGCTGGGCTGACTCTTGGTCATTGCTGTATAGCCGCCATTCATGTTGAGCAAACCCAATGACTCCGTTTTTGCAATCGCATCTGCACCGGGGTTGCAATCGCCCGTCCAGAGGAAAATTTTGCAGGTCTTTCCCGGAGGGGACAAGCGCTGGTTGATGTAATCGACGCTCCCCGCGATCTCCTTGTTCAAATCGAACTGATAGCCTGGAATGTTGAGGTTGTATCCCTCTCCATTCGAATCCGAACCCATCTCCTGCCATTTGAATGGGTGAGAATAGGAGTGGCTGGCAATCTCGACATTTGGCAGTCGAAAAATTTCGCGCGCGATCTTCTCCATTTCGGCGGATTTCTTGGGATACAGGCCCCAGGGTGCGGTTTCTCCTTCGATGACCGAGGCGGCCGTGGGGATGGGATATTTTTTGAATATCTTTTCCAGCATCACCGCTGGCGCAAGCGGAGAACCCGGGAATTCGGCATTGCTGGCAAATCCATCACCGTCCATATGCGCCATCAGCATGCGCCTTCCGGTCGAGGTTGTGACATCCGGCACAGGCATGTCGGGAAGATCCAGAGCGCGCTTGAAAAACGCGAACGGGTCGATCTGCCAGCGCGCTCCCTGATGATACGGAATCTCATAAATCGCAAAGGGGGAAAGCACATAGCCACCCCATGGCATGTAAGCCGCGACATCCGTCGTCTCGCCTTTCGCCTTGAGACGCAAAATAGGTATACTGTTTTTCCCCGCATCGACCACATCCAGCATGTCGGGGTATGTGCTGACGGGATGCTCGAATCCGACCATATCGTCCTTGTCGACGATCTCGACCTGGTTGCCAGGCACACTGTTTTTCACTTTCAGGCCGAATGCATTCAGATTGTCGTTGCTGCGCTCGAAACCGAACTCGTTAATCACCGCCAGGCGCATCCCCTGGCCGATCTGTTTCAGCAGCCAGGATTTCAGCTCTGCGGCGTTGTCCTGCATGTCGTTTGTCCACAGTATGATGCCTGCATATCGTCCGTTCAGAGGATAGTCTGGCAGGGGTTGGTTCAGCGCCCGGTATTCCGGTATGTACCCCATGTATTGCACGGGCATTGCGGCAAAGCGGTGCAGGTCAGTAAAATTGACGTCCTGCAGCCCGCTGTAAAGCATCAGGATACGCCGCGGCTGGATTTCCGGATATCCCACGCCCACCATGTCAATATCGGCATCCGTCACCCAGGGGACAAATCCGGCTGAGCGTATCCTACCTGCAACCGCGCGCGCTTCGTGGCGTTTTCCTGGGTGAACATAATCGATCACGATGACCGGCAGGTGGTATTCGTTTTGAATGTGGTTCAGGCGCTCGAGCAGCCATTGCCGGTCAGATTCGGCAACGGGCACATAGGACTGCGCAGTGCTGTTCCAACCCTGGAACAGCGATTCTGCTGCGACTGCGGTCACCCACTGGTGCACCTGCGGCAGTATCTCGAATCCCCGATTGAGGATGATGCGCATGTCTGGGAAGCGATCGTGTATCTGGCGGATCGTCTCAACCATACCGGCTTCCTGCAACGCTTTTGCCTGTGGCGAAGCAGCAGCGAGCTGGTATGAGTCCAGCGTATCGATGAATATGCCGCGAAAACCCCGCTGCCACAACGGGGAGACGATGTTGTCGATGAAGAATGCGCGCCAGGCCGGACTGGTCTGGTCCAGCACTGTGCTTTTCCAGGCCGGGTTGCGCGCAAGCTTTGCAACGGAAGGAACGGCATTCGCATAGGGTTTTTCCGGGCCCACTTCTCCCAAACTGGTATAGGCATAAAGCCTGGCCTGCATCCTGCCTTCCACCGTCCGGAAATCTTTGTGATCCGCCTCCACGACGATTGCATCATATATACGCAATTCCTGCGGGAATGGCGAGCCATAAAAAAAGGCGGCGTTAAATGCCTGCGCCTTAAGGCTGATCAACAACAATAATATTATTATCCAGAGTTGTCTCAACATGGTATGGCAGAGGTCAAGCCTGAAACCCGCTTCGTGCATTTCTCGGCAATAAGTTACGCTGGCTCAGGCAGCGCGCACCTGGATTCTACGCTAATTTTGCGTGAAGGCGAGTTTGAAGCCGCTAGATCACCTTGGAATAGCGCGCATGCTCGGTTCGTGTGCGCAGGTAACGATCGAACACCATGCAGATGTTGCGTATCAGCATGCGGCCCTTGGGGGTGACGGTGATCCAGTCCTTTGATATTTCGAGCAACCCTTCGCGTTCGTATTCAAGAAGCTCTGCCAATTCGGTTGCGAAATAGCTGTCGAAATCGATCAGATAGGCGATATTGAAAGACGATTTTGAAATCTCGAAGTGGCACATCAATGCCTGTATGATCGCGCGGCGCACAAGATCATCGGCATTCAATTCCATGCCTCGCATGATCGGCAACTGACCGCGGTCCAGCGCGCCGTAATACCCCTCAAGATCCCGGTGATTCTGGCTGTAGGTTGGCCCAATCTTGCCGATGGAACTCACACCGAGCGCAACCAGATCGCAATCCGAATGCGTGGAATAACCCTGAAAATTGCGATGCAGTCTGCCCTGGCGCTGTGCTATGGCAAGCTCGTCTTCAGGCTTTGCGAAATGATCCATGCCGATATACACGTAGCCTGCTGAAGTCAGCTTGTCCACTGCCATACTCAGGATATCCAGCTTCACCTGTGGTTCGGGCAGGTCATCCTCATGTATGCGCCGCTGCGGTTTGAAGAGGGTCGGCATGTGCGCATAATTGTATATAGACAGCCGATCCGGATCGGCTGCAATCACACGGTCCAGCGTCACGCCGAATCCAAGCAGTGTCTGTTTTGGCAAACCATAGATCAGATCGATGCTCACCGACTTGAAGCCGTTTGCGCGCGCCGCATGAATCACGCGCAGCGTTTCCTCCTCAGACTGGATGCGGTTCACCGCACGCTGCACAGCATCGTCAAAATCTTGCACGCCCAGACTGATGCGATTGAAGCCTTCGGCCCCCAGTAACGCGATGGTCTCATTGCCGACCTTACGTGGGTCTATCTCGATGGAATACTCGCCATCCTCCACCAGTCTGAAATTCTCGCGTATCGCCGCCATCACACGGCGTATCTCTTCGTCCGACAGGAAAGTCGGTGTCCCTCCGCCAAAGTGCAGCTGTTCGACCACCTGACCCTTGCCCAGAAGCTCGGCCTGCATGCCCATCTCCTTGATCAGATGGTCCACATAGACGGCAGCCTTGCTCTTATCCTTGGTGATCACCTTGTTGCAGGCGCAATAAAAGCACAGGGTATTGCAAAACGGGATATGTATATAAAGCGACAATGGACGACTGACGCCGCCGACTTCTCGTCTGGCAAGCCACTGTTCATAAGTCTTTGCATCGAAGCTATCGGAAAAACGGTCTGCGGTAGGGTAAGAGGTGTAGCGCGGACCATTCTTGTCCAGCCTGCGTATCAGATCAAGATCCACGACTAATTGATTGTTGTTCGACATGCGATGCTCGCTGAAAATAATGCATTATGCCAGCCAAAATAAAAATTGGGTTTGATGTGAGTCAAAAAACATGGCATATTCAGGCGAACAGGTCAATTTCAGATCATCGCCCTAAGGTTACTAGCCGTGCCGCAATCCAAATCCGCCAACATCTCCGCCTGTTCGACCTGCAACCTGGCTGAACTTTGCCTGCCTGTCGGTCTTAGCGCGCAGGAAATGCAAAGGCTGGATGAACTCAACATGCAAAAGCACAGCTTTTCCCGCGGCGATTACCTTTACCGCAGCGGCGACAGATTTCGCGCGCTGTTTGCCATCAACAGGGGCGCTTTCAAGACGCGCATCCTGCATGAAGACGGGAGAGAGCAGGTCACAGGCTTCCAGATGGCCGGAGAAATCATCGGCCTCGATGCGATCAGCACAGACAGGCACGATGGAGAAGCGGTAGCACTCGAAAGCAGCGTCGTGTGCGAGCTTCCGTTCCAGAAACTGGAAACCTTAAGCCGCGACATTCCGTCTCTGCAGCGCCACCTGCACAAAATCATGAGCCGGGAAATCGTGCGCGATCAGGGCATCATGCTGCTTTTGGGCTCGATGCGCTCCGAAGAACGCGTCGCAGCCTTCCTGCTCACCCTCTCTCAGCGCTACGCCATGCGCGGGCTGTCGCCAACCCAATTCCAGCTTTGCATGTCGCGTCAGGACATAGGAAGCTATCTGGGTTTGAAACTCGAGACAGTCAGCCGGGCGTTCTCGCATTTCCAGGATGAGGGCATCATCGCCGTCAAGACACGTTCGATCGAGATCATCGATCTTGCACTCTTGCAGGCCAGCATCAACAGTTCCTGCTAGCCATGCAAAGGAATACACCATGACCAAAGAAGATATCAGGATGATTTCCTGGACGATTGAGATTTCCACCTTTATCGTCGCCACAGCCGTCATTTATCTGATCTGGCGGATAAGCAAAAACGCAAGCGACAAAAGAAAGCGTGAGCAGCACAACAAGGAGGACTGAACGTGAAAACGACGATAGA
>JAJXWG010000018.1 GCA_021781695.1 Pseudomonadota bacterium | reverse complement strand
CTGCCGTGACGTTATACTGCCGCATCTCGTCCATAGGCAGATAGATGCGGTTACGCCTTGCATCCTCCCCGACATCCCGGATGATGTTGGTAAGCTGAAAGGCAATCCCCAGGTCATGCGCGTATTTGAGCGTCTGGCGATCGCTGTAGCCAAAAATTTCAACGGACAGCAGGCCAACGACGGATGCGACACGGTAGCAGTAAAGCTGCAGTGATTTGAAATCATTGTAGCGCGGCTGATCCAGATCCATCTCCATGCCGTCGATGATTTCAAGCAAGTGTTCCTGCGGTAGGTTGAATTGTGCAACGACGGGCACCAAAGCCTGCGCTACGGGATGCTGCGGTTTGCCGCTATAAATGTCGGCGACCTGTCCTCTCCACCAGTTGAGCGTGTTGCGCGCGACATTTGAATCCGAGCATTCGTCAACCACATCGTCCACTTCGCGGCAGAAAGCATAGAGCGCGGTGATCGCGCGGCGCTTCTCGCGCGGCAGGAACAAAAAGCTGTAATAGAAGCTGGAGCCGCTGGCCGCCGCTTTTTCCTGGCAATACTGGTCTGGTGTCATGGCTTTAATAGTAATAGGGCGCTGATTTGGCGAGCATGATAACCCAGTCGAACGGCCGCAACACGGGGCGGCGATGATACATGTCGTAGTCGGCAGTTTTGAGTTTGTCGAGTATGCGCATGCCGCCTGCGATGATCATGCGCATCTCGATCCCGATGCGGCCCTTCAGAATGCTGCCCAACGGCGATCCATGCAGCATCAGCTCTCTTGCCCGGTCGGTCTGAAACTTCATCAAGTTCTTGAAGTTTTCATCAACAATGCCTTCTTCAATCTGGGATTCACTCACGTCAAACAGGGCCATCTCATCGAGCGGCAGGTAAATGCGCGAAATCGCATAATCCTTTGCGACATCCTGCCAGAAATTGATGAGCTGCAGGCTTGTGCAGACCGCATCTGAATAGGCGATGTTGATTTCTGTGGCCTCACCGTAGAGATGCAGCAGAAGCAAACCTACAGGATTGGCCGAGCGCCGGCAGTAATCGAAAAGCTCCGCGTAATTTTCATATCGTTTTTTGACCACATCCTGCGAGAAGGCGTCGAGCAGATCGTAAAACGGTTGCAAGGGCAGTGCGTACTGTTTGATTTCTGAAGACAGATTTTGAAACAGCGGCATCTTGGGTGTTTCATTGCTGGCGATGCGGTCAAGCTCTGCACGGAACGCATCGAGCTGATTCAGTCTTTCCTCGTCGGAAGATTCTCCTTCGTCGGCGATGTCGTCCGCAGCTCTAGCAAAATGGTAGATTGCAGCCACGGGTTTTCGCAGTCGACGGGGCAGCAGAATAGATGCAACAGGAAAATTTTCATAGTGATCGACCTGCATGACACTACAGCAGATCGTTCTTGTGCAGCATGAAAACGAACTCGTCGCCTGCTGACACGTCAAGCCAGGTAAAAGGCAGCTTGGGATAGGCGGCTTCAAGCGCATCGCGGTTGTGGCCGATCTCGACGATCAGGATGCCGTTGTCGTTTAGGTATTCAGCCGCGTGCTTTAAGATTTTTCTTGTAGCATCCAGTCCGTCGATGCCGCTGCCCAGGGAAAGCGCAGGCTCATGCAGATATTCCTGCGGCAATGCGGCGACAGACTCAGCATCGACATAAGGAGGGTTGCTGATGATGATATCGTATTTCCGGCCTTTTAATTTATCAAACAGGTCCGATTCGATCAGGTTCACGCGATCCTGAAGAGAATAATCGTCGACGTTGCGTCTTGCGACTTCAAGGGCGTCTGATGAGATGTCCACTGCGTCGACGCTTGCATTGGGGAAAGCATCTGTGGCCAGAATCGCGAGGCACCCGCTGCCTGTGCACATGTCCAGCACGCTGCTTATGGATTCAGGTTCTCCAACCCAAGGAGACAGATGGTTGCGCAGCAGTTCGGCGATGAAGGAACGCGGCACGATCACGCGCTCATCGACATAGAAGCGGTATTCTCCAAGCATCGCCTCATGTGTCAGATAGGCGGCGGGGATGCGCTTTTCGACGCGCTTATTAATGATGTCCAGCACTTCATCGCGCTCGGTGGGTGTGAGATGTGCGTCGAGGAAGGGCTCCAGCGTGTCTATTGGCAAATGCAGCGTGTGCAGGATCAGGTAAGCCGCCTCGTCATAGGCATCATTGCTTCCGTGCCCGAAAAACAAATTGGTCTGGTAAAAACGGCTGACTGCAAAGCGCAGATAGTCGCGCAAGGTGGAGAGGCTTTGCGATGCGTCTGAAAAATATTCGCTCATGGCACTTTGGCAAGCAGGTTTTCCAACGTGCGCTGATAAGTCATCCTGAGCGGCTCGATGTCGGCCACACCCACGCATTCGTTGAGTTTGTGTATCGTCGCATTCAGGGGGCCGAACTCGATCACCTGCGGGCAGATATCCGCGATGAAGCGTCCGTCGGAAGTTCCACCCGTGGTCGAGAGCTCCGGTGCGATGCCATAGCTTTGTTCGATCGCGCTGCTGATCGCTACAACCAGATTACCCTTGGGGGTGAGATACGGCTTGCCCGACAGTTCCCATTCAAGGTCATAGGTGAGGTTGTGTTTGTCCAGTATCGCATGCACGCGGTCTTTCAATCCCTGCTCGGTGCTTGCGGTGGAAAAGCGGAAATTGAACAGGATTTCAACGGTGCCAGGCACCACATTGGTCGCACCTGTGCCGCCGTTGATGTTGGATACCTGCCAGGAAGTGGGGGGGAAATATTCGTTGCCATTATCCCAGGTGGTTGCAGCAAGCTCGGCAATCGCCGGCGCTGCCATGTGTATGGGGTTCTTAACCAGATGCGGATAGGCGATATGTCCCTGTATGCCTTTTATGGTCAACTTGCCGGACAGCGAGCCGCGCCGGCCATTCTTGATCATGTCGCCAACCTGTTTGTTGGAGGTGGGTTCGCCCACAATGCAGTAGTCCAGCGTTTCGCCTCGTGCCTGCAAGACGTCGACCACGCGTACGGTTCCATCCACTGCAACACCTTCCTCGTCAGAGGTGATCAGCAAGGCTATCGATCCGTCGTGCGCGGGATGATCTTTGATGAATGCCTCGATCGCGGTGATGAAAGCGGCGATCGAGGTTTTCATGTCAGCAGCGCCCCGCCCATACAGCATCCCATCTCTTATGGTTGGTTCGAATGGCGGGCTGAACCAGGACTCCTCGGGACCAGATGGCACCACATCGGTGTGACCTGCGAAGACGACCACGGGACTGCTGCTGCCGCGCCTGGCCCAGAAATTGTCGACATTACCAAAGCGCATTCGTTCGATCACAAAACCCAGTTTCTCCAGCTTTTCGATCAGGATTTCCTGGCAGCCCGCATCGTCAGGAGTGAGTGAGCGGCGTGCGATCAGTTCGCAAGCGAGTTCCAGTGTTGCAGTCATGTCGAAGCCTTCAAATTAAAAATTTTCTCGTAAACTGCTTCATCGTAACCTACATGCAGCAATTGACCGTTTCTTTCCAGCAGAGGGCGCTTGATCACGCTGGTCTTGTCCATCATCAAGAAAAGCGCAGTCGCATTGTCTTTGACTGCCAGTTTTTGTTCTTCCGCAAGTCCGCGCCAGGTCAGCCCCTTGCGGTTGATCAATTCGGAAAAATTCCGTTGTTCAAGCCAGCGGGTTGCAGTGTTTGCATCCAGACCCTGTTTCCTGAAATCGTGAAATTCGACCTCGATGCTGTGAAGCGTGAGCCAGTCACGCGCTTTTTTCACCGTACTGCAATTGGGAATGCCATATAGCTTCATTCGGATTCATCCATTGCGTCGAGATCAATCTTGATGTCGCTGATGTTGGATTTTGGAGGCTTGCCTGCTTCGGGAATCGGTGTGTAAGCCGGCACGCTCATGGTGTTCGTGCGTTCAGAAAAATCGATCAGCGAGGAAAGGTTGCTTGCCGAATCGGCATTGCGCATTGCCTCTTCTTTGGTAATCTTCCCTGATTTGAACAGCCTGTATAGCGCCTGCTCGAAAGTCTGGGAACCGGGGGAGACGCTCTTGTCTATCGCTTCGTGGATCTTTTCGATTTCGTCGTTCTTGATCAGGTCGGCAATCAGTGTGGTGTTGAGCAATATTTCCACTGCGGGTATTTGTTTGCCCTGGACTGTGCGGACCAGGCGTTGCGAAATAACGGCTCTTAAGCACATGGAAAGATCGGCCAGAACGCCTTGACGCGAGTCGTAGGGGAAGAAATTGACGATGCGGTTTAACGCGTGATAACTGTTGTTGGCATGCAGTGTGGTTAGACACAGATGACCCGTTTGCGCAAAGATCAGCGCGTGTTTCAGGGTATCTCTGTCGCGTACTTCTCCTATCATCAGCACATCGGGTGCTTCGCGCATGCCGAAAGACAGCGCATTTTCATAGTTCATGGTGTCCGTGCCAAGTTCGCGCTGGTTGACGATGGACTTTTCATGCTTGAATATGTATTCGATCGGGTCTTCAACAGTCAGAATGTGCCCAGTCTGCGTGGTATTGCGGTGCTGGATCATTGCGGCCAGTGTGGTGGACTTCCCGGAACCTGTCGCACCCACCACGAGCACCAGTCCGCGTTTTTCCATGATCAGCGATTTCAGCACGGCGGGAAGATGAAGCTCGCTCATCTCCCCGATGGCACCCTTGATATAGCGTATGACCATCGCTATGTCGCCGCGCTGGCGGAAGATGTTGACGCGGAAGCTGCCAAGCTGATCGGCACGGTAGGAAAAATTGATCTCCATGCTGTTCTCGAATTCGAGGATCTGCTTCGAGTTCATCATTTCGTAGGCGATTCGCTTGAGGACTTCCGGGGTCAGCACCTGCGCATTGACCGGGCCTGTCACACCGTCTATCTTGATATTGACTGGCGCTCCCACCGAGAAGAAAAGGTCTGAGGCCTGCCTATCGGCTGCAAGTTTCAATAAGGGTGTGACGAGCATGATTATCTCCAGTTGTCAGTCTTATAAGCTCGTAGCCTGTGGTTTGTAGCGAGTCATTGGATATTGCTGCCAGCCACATGCTACATGCTTGTTAAATTCCCCGCAGCAGCTCGTTGATGCCGACTTTTGACAAGGTCTTGGCATCAACTTTCTTGACGATGACAGCGCAATACAGGCTGTATTTGCCATCAGATGAGGGCAGGCTGCCACTGACCACGACTGAGCCCGCAGGCACCCTGCCATAGGTCACGGTCCCTGTTTCGCGATCGTAAATCTTGGTGCTCTGTCCGATGAACACGCCCATGGAAATTACCACATTGTCTTCCAGTATCACACCTTCGACAATTTCAGAACGCGCGCCTACGAAACAGTTATCGCCGATGATGGTCGGATTGGCCTGCACGGGTTCGAGCACGCCGCCGATGCCCACACCGCCAGAGAGATGCACGTTTTTGCCGATTTGCGCGCAGGAGCCGACCGTCGCCCAGGTGTCTACCATGGTGCCTTCATCCACATAGGCGCCGATGTTGACATAGGAAGGCATCAGCACCACGTTCTTGGCGATATATGCGCCACGACGCGCTGCGGCTGGAGGAACCACGCGGAAGCCGCCTTCGCGGAAATCTCGGCTGTTGTAATCGGCGAACTTGGAAGGAACCTTGTCGTAATAATTGGTGAAACCGCCCTTGATGAAGGCGTTGTCTTCTAGACGAAAAGACAGCAATACCGCCTTTTTGAGCCACTGATGCGTGACCCATTCGCCATCGATCTTTTCTGCAACGCGCAGCTTTCCTGTATCCAGCTGAGCGATCACGGCGTTGACCGCTTCCTTCAATTGCGCATCCGCATTGCGCGGTGTTATCTCTGCGCGGCGTTCAAAAGCAGTTTCGATAATTTGCTGTAATTGGTCCATGATGATTCCCAGTTAAATTAAAAATAACTTGTCGCGATTTGTAGTTAGTGGCTTGCAGCAAAAAATTGACAGTGGGCTACTTGCTGCCGGCTACCAGTTGATGAGTAAATTCTTTGATTCTCTTTGCCGCTTCCATGGTTTCTTCAGTGCCGGCGACCAGCGCCATGCGAATAAAATTCTCCCCCGGATTGACTCCCTGGCTATTTCGCGCAAGAAAGCTGCCGGGCAATACTGTCACATTATAATCGCGATATAAAGCCTGCGCGTAGGCTGTGTCTGCAATCGGCGTACGCACCCAAAGATAGAATCCGGCATCGGGCTGTGTCACGGGCAACACATCCTCGAGTATTTCTGTCACCCGCGCAAATTTTTCGCGGTACTGTCGGCGGTTTTCTTCAACATGAGCTTCGTCATTCCACGCGGCGATGCTTGCTTCCTGAATGGCCGGATTCATCGCCGAGCCGTGATAGGTGCGGTACAGTGCAAATTTTTCGATCACTTTTGCATCGCCTGCGACAAAACCAGAGCGCATGCCGGGCACGTTGGAGCGCTTGGACAGGCTGGAAAATACCGCAAGATTTCGATAATCAGCACGGCCAAGCTGATGCGCCGCCTGCATGGCGCCAATAGGGGGGGCATCCGCATAGATTTCAGAATAGCATTCGTCGGAGGCAATCACGAAACCATATCGATCGGACATCTCGAACAGGGTCTGCCATTCGGACAGTGGCATCACGCGTCCTGTCGGATTGGCAGGGGAGCAGACGTAAACCAGTTGCGTGCGTTGCCAGACATCTTCCGGAAGTTGCGAAAAGTCCAGCGCAAAGTTGTTGCCAGGCAGGGTGTTCAGAAAACGGGGTTCAGCGCCTGCCAGGTAGGCAGCACCCTCATAAATCTGGTAAAAAGGGTTAGGGCTCACGACAACAGGGGCATTCCTCGTGCGGTCGATGACAGTTTGCGCGAAGGCGAACAAGGCTTCGCGGCTGCCGTTCACAGGCAATACCTGGGTCTTGAAGTCGGGCAGGGGGATATCATAGCGACGCTCAAGCCAGTTGGCGATCGTGCTGCGCAGTGTGTCTGACCCGGCGGTTGTGGGATAATTTGCAAGGCCGCCTAGGTTTTCAATCAACGCATCCACAATGAATTGCGGCGTATCGTGTTTCGGCTCGCCGATAGACAGGCTGATTGGCCGATAGTCCTGACTGGTTTTTACTTCGCGAAACAGACTGGCCAGTTTCTGGAACGGGTAGGGCTGCAAACGGTTGAGATCTGGATTCATTGCATTACGGTATCTTAAAGTGGCGTGCATTATAAAGGGCTAAGCGGTGTCATCAAAACAAAATGTCATGCCGGTTGCAGGAATCCTGAGCGGTGCACTGGTTTGGGGGCTGATCTGGTACCCTTTTCGCGTGTTGCAGGCAGCCGGCGTTTCAGGCCCGCAGGCGACCTTCATCACCTATCTACTGGCGATGCTGTTCGGCGCGTTCATGCTGCCGCTCGTGTGGCGCGAACTTCCCAGGGCAGGCTGGTGGGCAGTGTTGTTGGTGTTTTCCGCGGGCTGGGCCAATTTCGGCTATGTGCTGGCGATGCTGCACGGCATCGTCATGCGTGTGCTGCTGTTGTTTTACCTGGCGCCGGTCTGGACCATCCTGTTTTCATACTGGCTGCTCGATGAGCGCCTGAATCGCTATGGCTATTCCATCATCGCGTTATCGCTTGTCGGGGCATTCATCATGCTGTGGGAGCCAAAACTGGGTATACCGTTCCCGCAAAATATCTCGGAATGGACAGGTTTGTCGGCAGGCATAGGGTTTGCATTGTCCAATGTGGTGTCGCGCCGCGCCATGCATCTCAGTGTTGAGGCAAAGTCGGTGAGCATCTGGTTCGGTACGGCAGTGCTTACCGCACCGCTGATATGGTGGCAGGGCGGACTGAATTTATCAGGTATAAGCGTAGATTCCTGGGGGCTGCTGTTCCTGCTGGGCATCGCGTTGTGCGCCTGCAGCTTTGCCGTGCAATACGGCGTGACCCATATGCCGGCCAATCGGGCCACGCTGCTGTTCCTGTTTGAATTGGTGGTCGCCGCAATCGCTTCGTATTTTCTGGCGCATGAGGCGATGGGATTGCGCGAATGGCTAGGTGCGCTGCTGATTGTTGCGGCAAGCCTTTTGTCGGGAAAGCTGTATGGCAATAACCGGGAAATTCAAGACTGATCCTCTTCCTTGCGGTTTTTTATCGATTCGGAAAAGTATCTGTAGCCGTTTCGTCCGGCCGTTTTGGCCTGATACATTGCATGGTCCGCACAGTTGATCAAGGCGCTTATCTCCCTGGCATCAGAAGGGTAAATGGCGATCCCGATGCTGGCGGAAACGTGATATCCGGTTTCATCGTTGATGAAGAAAAATGGCCGGGCCAGTTTGTTGACGATGCCTTCCGCGATGCGTTTGATCTGTGCAGTATCTTCAAGCTCCGGCAGGATGATGGCAAACTCATCGCCACCCAGGCGCGCAACCGTATCTGTCTCGCGCACACAGCTGTTTATGCGCTGCCCGGCTTCCATCAGCAGCGCATCGCCGTTGGCATGACCAAGTTTGTCATTGATTTCCTTGAAGTGATCAAGGTCGATGTAAAACAGCGAGAATGGCTGTTTTTTGCGATCAGCAAGCTTGATGGCTGCTGTCAGTCTGTCGTGAAAAAGGCGCCTATTGGGCAAGTTGGTCAACGGATCGTAATTGGCCTGCCAGTGTATCAGCTCATCCTTTTGTTTCTTTTCCGTGATGTCTGAAAATTGCGCCACATACCGGTACACGCTGCCGTCATCGTTGCGCAACGCGATGATGTTGGCTAGTTTTGCATAAAGCGAGCCATCGCGCCGCTTGTCCCAGAGTTCGCCCTGCCAGTGATCCTCATCTTTGATTTTTTGCCACATCTGCTGGTAAAACTTTTCATCGTGCAGCCCGGATTTCATGATCCTGGGGTTTTTCCCTATCACCTCTTCGGGCAGGTAACCGGTAAGTTTGGTAAAAGCCGGATTGACATCCGTGATCAGGTTGTTTTGATCTGTCACGATGATGGCGTCCGCATTCGATTGATAGATGGATTTGGCAAGCTTCATCGATTGTTCCGAATTGAACAGCGCTTCCGACATGCGATTGAATGTGCCGGTGAGTATGCCGATTTCATCCTTGTTCTTGTTTTCCTTGATAGGGATAAACTGCTCTGTGCTGCCCGTATTTTTGATGACTTCCATGGATGACTTCAGGCTGGTTAGCGGGCGTATCAAGCGGCTTATCAGGCCCTGGGCCGCGAAGTACATCAGAAGCTGCAAAAATAGCTGCCCTGCCCAGAGTTCGTTCCGGGCTTTTCTGATCTCGTTGAAGTCATCTGTCATGTCGATGGTGATGCTGGCAGCACCGTTCACCGAGCCTGGTGCCACATGGTGGCAGGAAAGGCAATTGGTGCCGCGGAAATTGGTGCTTGCAATGAAGGGCACAACGGTACGCAGCGTTGACTTGCTGCTGTAAAGCTTGAACTGGGGTTGTTTTGAGCTGATCGCAAGGCTGTCCAGACCGTCCATGGGCTGCTCTTCTGGCAACCCTTTGCCGAACTGATCCTGAACCTGCTTTGCTCGTATGATGCGAACTTCCCTCATGTGTTCCGATTCGCTCATCTTTCTGATGAGCAGACGGCGGTTATCGGGGTTCGAAATCACGCCGGTCACCATCAGCATGTTCATGCCGTTGATGATGCCGTCGGCGGAAACGACGGCGCGTCTTTTGGCACCGTCCAGTACTTCCGTCTTGAAGTTTTGCATAACCCACAGATGAGCGAATGACAAGACGGCCGTCAACATCAGCTGAATCGGGATATTCAGCTTAGTTGCCACGTCCAATGAGCGCCACCAGTCTTTCATCGGGTCAATTCTACCAGAATGACACAGAGCAATATTTTGGTAGTCAGAAAAAACATGCAATACTCAAATCTGCGCAGTGCAAGAATGCTGCGTTTGAAATGGATTCACGCCACAGTCACGGTGGGGTCGCCGTACACATCCTGAATGGCATTGAGCAGAGCGATGCCTTCCTGCATCGGTTTCTGGAAAGCTTTTCTGCCGGAGATCAGGCCCATGCCGCCTGCGCGCTTGTTGATCACCGCAGTGCGCACCGCCTGATGCAGGTCGTCGTGGCCTGATGCGCCACCCGAATTGATCATGCCAACGCGTCCCATGTAGCAGTTGGCCACCTGATAGCGCACGAGGTCGACTGGATGGTCCGAAGTCAGCGTGCTGTAAACCTTGTCGCTGGTCTTGCCAAACTTGATGGCCTTGTAGCCGCCATTGTTTTCACTCATTTTCTGCTTGATGATGTCGGCATTGATGGTGGCTGCAAGATGGTTGGCCTGTCCTGTAAGATCCGCTGATACATGGTAATCGATGCCATCCTGCTTGAAAGCCGGATTGCGCAAATAGGCCCACAGTACGGTTGCCATACCGAGGTTGTGGGCATGTTCGAAGGCAGCCGTAACCTCGCTGATCTGGCGGCGCGACTGTTCCGAACCATAGAACACCGTTGCACCGACTGCGACGGCACCCATGTCGAATGCCTGATCGACGCTTGCAAACGGCGTTTGGTCGAATTTGTTGGGATAGGTGAGCAGTTCGTTGTGATTGATTTTGACGATGAATGGGATTTTGTGCGCATAGCGACGCGCGACTGAACCCAGTACGCCCAGCGTTGATGCAACACCGTTGCAGCCTCCCTCGATGGCAAGCCTTATGATATTCTCGGGGTCGAAATACATCGGATTGGGCGCGAATGAGGCGCCGCCTGAATGTTCCACACCCTGATCCACGGGCAGCAGCGAGAGATAGCCGGTGTTTGCCAGCCTGCCATGCCCATACAGGTTTTGCAGGCTGCGTAGCACGGCGGGCTTTCTGTCCTTCATCGCCACGACCCTGTCGATGTAATCAACGCCTGGCAGGTGCAGCGACTCTTTAGGTATGCCGGCACAGCGGTGGCTCAGGAGGTATTCCGCCTCGTCAGCCAGTAATTGCACGATGTCGGTCATGATGGCGCTCCATAATCATCAAGGCGCTTAATGTTACTCTGATTCAAACGATATAACGACATATAAACCATTGGGAATGCGCTGATTTTTCATCGGATAATCCCGACGATATTTACGCTGTGTATAATTCCACCTCAATTCAATATTAGGTGCTGAAAAATGTCTGTCATCGGTACACCTTTGAGTGCATCTGCCACCCGCGTCATGCTGCTGGGTGCTGGCGAACTGGGCAAAGAAGTCATCATTGCGCTGCAACGTTTGGGCATCGAAACCATCGCGGTCGATCGTTATGCGGATGCGCCAGGTCATCAGGTTGCGCACCGATCTCATGTGATCAACATGGCCGATGGAGATGCGTTGCGCGCCTTGATCGAGCAGGAAAAGCCGGATCTGATCGTGCCGGAAATCGAGGCGATCGCAACCGCCATGCTGGCAAAGATAGAGGGCGAGGGGATGGCGCGGGTTATACCTACCGCGCGCGCCACGATGTTGACGATGAACCGCGAAGGCATACGCCGCCTCGCCGCAGAAACTTTGGGACTGCCAACTTCGCCGTATTGTTTCGCCGACACCTTGGATGAAATGCGTACCGCAATAGAGAAAATCGGTTATCCATGCATCATCAAGCCGGTGATGTCATCATCCGGCAAGGGGCAATCAAAAATTGAAGCGCCTTCAGAAATTGAAGCCGCGTGGAACTATGCTGCGAGCGGCAGCCGTGTGAACCAGGGGCGCGTGATCGTCGAGGGCATGATCGCCTTCGAATATGAAATCACGCTGCTCACCGTGCGCGCGATGGGGGCGGATGGCAACACGCAAACACATTTTTGCGATCCCATCGGCCATATTCAGGTGAATGGCGACTATGTGGAAAGCTGGCAGCCGCAGCGTATGCCGGCACTTGCCTTGCAGCGTGCGAAAGAGATTGCGGCAAAGGTGACGGAGAATCTCGGGGGTTTGGGCCTGTTTGGCGTGGAACTGTTCGTCAAGGGCGACGACGTGTGGTTCTCCGAAGTCAGTCCGCGCCCGCATGACACGGGCATGGTCACAATGTGCTCGCAGGTGCAGAACGAATTCGAGCTGCATGCAAGAGCGATACTGGGCCTGCCGGTGAATACCCGGCTCCGCAGCCCGGGTGCTTCCGCCGTGATCTACGGCCAGATGGAAGGGAAGGGCATCGCCTTTGCAGGCGTACCCGATGCCTTGCGCGTTCCAGACAGCGATATACGCCTGTTTGGCAAGCCGGAATCCTTCTTCCGCCGTCGCATGGGAGTTGCCTTGGCAAACGGCGTTGACACCGATGAAGCGAGATCGCGCGCAAGGCTTGCAGCAAGCCTGGTCAAGCCCCTAAAACCATGATCAACGGCATCCACCATGTGAGTTTCCTGACGGATGACCTGGCTAGGGCGCGAGCTTTTTACGAAGGCGTGCTGGGTCTGCAATTAAACACGGGCCGTCCAACCTTGAATTTTGACGGCGTTTGGTATGACGCGGGGAAGGGGCAACAAATACATCTGATGGTATTGCCTGACGTGGAGAAAGGCTTGCTGCGCCCGGATCATGGAGGCCGCGACCGTCATGTGGCGTTCAAGGTTGAAAGCATGGCAAAACTGGCTGCCAGGCTCGATCAGGCGGGAATAGCCTATACGCTGAGTCAGTCCGGACGCGGTGCGCTGTTTTGCCGCGACCCTGATCAGAATGCGTTGGAATTCACTGCGGACTAAGCGTGCCGGATATCTCACCCAGAGCCTGGTATCAGGCAACATGCGACAAGGCTGGTTTCGTCTGCGATGACGCGCAATCCATTGCAGTCGAAGAACTGGAAACACTCTGGCGGCAGCTCGTCGAATTCAAGCATAAACGCGACAGTTTTTTAGGTCGCAGCCTCTTGAGTCCGAGAGTCCCTCAGGGACTTTATATCTGGGGTGGAGTGGGGCGCGGCAAGACATTCCTGATGGACGGCTTTTATCACTGTCTGTCGTATCGGCGCAAGCGTCGTATACACTTTCATCAGTTCATGGTCGAGGTGCATGCCGAGATGAAACGGCTGTCAGGCATGCCCGATCCGTTGATGGCGCTTGCAGACAATATCGCCGATGCTGTGCGGCTGCTTTGCCTCGACGAATTTCATGTGGATGACATTGCGGATGCGATGATACTGGGGCGTCTTTTGGCCGCCTTGTTCAAGCGCGGAGTGGTGCTGCTCATTACCTCCAACTACCCCCCGGATGAGCTTTATCCAAATGGTCTGCAAAGGCAGAATTTTATGCCAGCGATCGAACTGTTGAAGCATGAATTGAAAATATTGCATTTCGACGGGAACAAAGATTACCGTCTGTTGCACCTGATACGAGATCCTGTTTTCATGGATGAACCGGATGCATTGATGCGCATGGAGGCGATGTTTAAGCGCCTGACGAAGGGAAAAGAGTCGGCTGTTGCAGGAAATATTCCTGCGCTGCGATCGGCGCGCGAAATCGTCTGGTACGATTTCAACGTGCTGTGCAAAGGCAACCACGATCAATCCGATTATCTCGGGATAGCGGCGGATTATTCCACGGTATTCCTGTCGGGCGTGCCACGCATGACGCCTGACAATGCGGATGAAGCCCGCCGTTTCGCCTGGCTGATCGACGTGCTCTATGATAATTGCGTGAAGCTTGTGGCAAGTTTTGTCGTATTGCCGGAAAACCTGTATGAGATGCAGGACAGCGAGTCAGAACGCATCGTCTCGCGCCTGATGGAGATGCAGACGCATCGCTATCTTGAGCTTCCTCATCGTGGCCGCAGCGCAGTGTGATTCAGCCAAGCAAATGCAGTGTCGATATCTGCGCGATCGCCATTCTTGCTGTCTCCTCGATGCTCTGGCCGCAGCCGTTGACGAGCACGTCGGGAGACTGCGGGGCCTCATAAGCGCTGTCTATCCCCGTCATGTTGGGCAATTGACCGGCCCTGGCCTTTTTGTATAAGCCCTTCACGTCTCGTTCCTCACACACTTCCAGAGGCGTGCTTACATATACTTCGACAAAGTGTTCCCTGCCAACAAGATTGCGCGCCATCTCGCGCTCGTGCCGGAATGGCGATATAAAGGCGGTCATCACAATCAGGCCGGCATCCATCATCAGCTTGGAAACCTCGGTGATGCGGCGAATATTTTCAACCCTGTCTGCATCTGAAAATCCCAGATCGCGGCTCAAGCCGCCGCGCACATTGTCGCCATCGAGAATATAAGTGCGATATCCGTTTGCGTGCAATGCAACCTCCATTGCATTGGCGATGCTGGACTTCCCCGATCCTGAAAGGCCTGTGAGCCAGATCACCTGTCCCTTGTGCCCGTTCAGTTTTTCGCGCTCTTTGCGGCTGATGTTGAGTGCCTGTTGAAAAATATTCTGTCCGCTCATTATTTCCCCGTGATTATTTGTGTTGCCATCAGGACATCGGCCGATGTAACCATCAGCCGCGCGCATCCCCCCAGTGCAGCGTGAAGTTTTCTTCGCCCAGATAGTGGACATCGCCGTTGCGTTTGACGCAATACTGGTTGGAGATGATCATATCGCTAAGCGTTTGCCCTGCACTGATGCGCACATATTCAGACAGGATGCAGCGTTCAAGCCGGGTGCCCGAACGTATGTGGCTACCGTGGCCAATCCAGGAGGGGCCGATGATGCTCGCCCCCGGTTCTATTTTCACGTTGGAACCGATATAGACTGGGCCGATGATCTTGACGCTTCCATCGATGGATGTGTTGAGGCCTGCCCATACGCCAGGCTGGATTTCCTTGCCAGGCATGCCCATCAGTGCAACCTCCCCGCGCAGCACGCGCTGTGATACCTCCCAGTAATCCGTCAAGCGGCCTATGTCTATCCAGTTGAAATGGCGGTTTTGCGCAAAAAATGGGTGTTTCTCTTTTACGAGCAGCGGGAAAAGATCGTTCCCTATGTCGAAGATCTGACCCGATGGTACGAGTTCCAGCACTTCGGGCTCGAAGATGTAAATGCCCGTGCTGGCCAGTGTGGATCTGGCCTCCTCGGGTGCCGGCTTTTCCTGGAAAGATTCGACCTGCCCATCCTTATTTATCACGACCACACCGTAGTTCTTTGTCTGTTCGCGAGGCACATCCAGCGTGACCACGCTTGCCAGCGCACCTTTGTTTTTGTGTTCATGCAGGGC
>JAJXWG010000196.1 GCA_021781695.1 Pseudomonadota bacterium | reverse complement strand
GAGGCTGCCTGCCATTTCATCACGCCGACCACGCTGCAGGGCCTCTCCGGAAAGCCCGTTCACATAGACCAGTGGGATGCGCGCACACCGAACAACATGGCGCATATCAACCTGGGGCGCGAGGCGGATGCCATCGTGATTGCACCGGCGAGCGCCGACTTCATCGCCAAGTTAGCCCTTGGACTGGCCGACGACCTGCTTTCTGCGCTGTGTCTGGCGCGCAACTGTCCGCTCTTGATAGCGCCTGCAATGAACCGCGAGATGTGGCAGAACAAGGCGGTACAGCGCAACATCGCGCAGCTTGCCTCAGACGGGGTCACCATACTTGGGCCTGATTCCGGCGTACAGGCCTGCGGCGAAACGGGCATGGGGCGCATGCTTGAGCCCTTGCAGCTTGCCGAACTCATCGTCGCCTCCCTGCAGCCCAAGCTGTTTTCAGGGAAAAAATTCCTGATCACCGCAGGTCCGACTTACGAGGCGATCGACGCAGTACGCGGCATCACCAATCGAAGTTCGGGAAAGATGGGTTATGCCATCGCAAAGGCCGCGCAGGAGTCAGGCGCCGAAGTGGTGCTGGTTTCAGGCCCAGTTTCCCTTGCAACGCCAGTCAATGTCAGAAGGATAGACGTGGAAAGCGCAGGAGAAATGCATGAGGCGGTGATGCGGGAAGTCGCGGGCTGCGACATCTTCATCGCCGTCGCAGCCGTAGCCGACTATCGCGTCGCGAACATAAGCTGTCAGAAAATCAAGAAGAGCAGCGCACCGCTTACGCTGGAACTGGTTGCCAATCCGGACATACTGGCAGAGGTTGCGGCTCTCGATCACCCTCCCTATTGCGTTGGATTTGCGGCAGAAAGCGAGAACCTTGCCGAATATGCCGAACAGAAGAGGCGCGCGAAGAAACTGCCGCTGCTGGTGGGGAACATCGCTCAGAACGCCATCGGCCAGGACGAAAACGAACTGGTCTTGTTCGACGATCAGGGAACTTATCCCCTGCCTCGCGCGGAAAAACTCACGCTGGCAAGACAGCTATTGCAACACATTGCACTTCGACACATAGGAGCTCGTAAATGAAACATCCCGCCGTGGATATCAAGATACTCGATCACCGCCTGCACGAAAATTTTCCGGTTTACGCGACGACAGGTTCCGCCGGCATAGACCTGCGCGCCTGCATAGACCAGAACATGGTCATCCAGCCAAAACAGTGCGAACTCATCCCGGCAGGCTTTGCGATCCATCTTGCCGACCCCGGCTATGCCGCAATGATCCTGCCCCGCTCCGGGCTCGGGCACAAGCACGGCATCGTGCTTGGCAACCTGATCGGTCTGATCGACTCGGATTATCAGGGGCAGATATTCGTGTCTCTCTGGAACCGCAGCCAGATCCCGTTCACTCTGATGCCGATGGAGCGCATGGCGCAGCTCGTGATCGTGCCTGTGGTGCAGGCAAAATTCAACATCGTGCAGGATTTTCCGTTGAGCACGCGCGGCACCGGCGGCTTTGGCAGCACGGGGAAACACTGAATGCAGTTCTAGCACGTAGCTTTATCCAGAAACAAAAACCCGCTTGCGCGGGTTTTTTGCTATGAGCTAATGGCTACCAGCTGCTTTATCTTTCCAGGTTCAGTTCAAGCTCGGTGTTGTCCCCGCGGCGGATCGACACCTTCTCGGTGATCATGTTGTAGCCTGCCAGCTTCACGCTGATCATATGGATGCCCGGTTCCATTTCCAGGCGCAAGGGTGTCATGCCGTAATACACGTCATCCAGATAGACTCTTGCGCGGGAGGGCGTGGTTGTCACCAGCAGCAATCCCGCGCTTTCGCTGGCATGCGGCTGATAAGTCGACGCGGGAATCTCGCTCTGCGCTGCCGGCATGCCGGGCGCAGATGTTGCAGGTGCTACAGGTGTCGCAGGTGCCGCCTTGGGCAACTGGGGTGCCACAAATACCGTCACGCCGGGTATCGGTTTGGTGCCGGGCGTCAGGTTGAACAATTCGGGACGCGCGGCCATCAGTGATTCGCTGATTGCATCGACCGTCTTGGCGCTGACGACTTTCAGCTCCCTGTTGAGATAATTCATCACATCTTTTTTGTCGTCGCCGGAAACCCCTGCAAACCGGTCGTTTTTCTCTGTCACGAGCCCCGACCAGACGACCTTGCCTGTGGACACTTCCTTCAACGTCGTTTCAATTGCAATGGATACGTTGTCGCGGTTCATCACATTGAGCGTCAGCTCCTTGATCACGCCCGAAACTTCAAACAGCGCGTTATTCGCGCTGGCACCTTCCAGCACCTGGAAGCCTTCCGCATCAAATTGTCTTTTTATTGCATTGGTTGCAATGAACGCGACATCCTGATCGGTTGTCACTGCATTGCCGCTAAGTCCGGCCACCTGCGCGGTGATTTTCCCCAGATAACGCGGGCTGCCCACATTGCGCTGATCCACGTAGTTAACGACCCGAATGGTTGCCGCATATTTGACAGCAGGGCCCGCATTGCCTGATTTTTTAATGTTTCCGCTGTCCAGCGTATTGCTCTTCGACCCAACTCCCACCCAGCTGCCGACCGTATCCGTTGCATCCTTAAGTGTGGAACATCCTGAAACCGCCACCAGCAGAACCAGCGGCGCGATACGCTGCAATAATGAACTCATCAATCTACCTTTGTATTTTCTGTTTAAGCGTGAGAAATGGCTTTTTCAATTTCATCGAAGGTGCGTGCCAGTTCAAAATTCTGCACCTGTGCACCCAGTTGCCGCGCGATCTGCGTGACGGAGAACAGCCCGCTCACAACCTGCTGGCCATCCGCATTTTCAGTCACCACCAGCGCGTGCTGTCTGTGAACCTTTTTCAGACTGACCACGATATCGCCAACCCTGGCTTGCTGCACATCGGCCATTCTCATTGCAGTGAGTTCGCGCAGTGTGCTCATGATGTCACGCACCATGATGTCGCCATGTGTCCCGCCCATGTTCTGCAGGAAGCGCATCGGTTTTTCACCCAGCACATCCGTCGCGGTCAGAAGGCCCGCCAGTTGTTCGTTATCGTCCAACACCAGCAGCATGCGAACGCCATAACGGATCATCTTGGCGTTTGCCTTGTCGATAGACGTCTTCGCACGCGTGGTCACCAAGGACACCTTGGAAAGATCCGTCATCACGCTCAAGGCCGGATCGCCCAGCCTGACCCGCTCAGGCAAAACCTGCACAGGACGCACGAAGCTTGAACCGGCTTTCAGGTGGA
>JAJXWG010000017.1 GCA_021781695.1 Pseudomonadota bacterium | reverse complement strand
ATTCTGAAGGAGAACGCTATGTGGTATTTCGCGTGGATACTCGGTGTCACCCTGGCCGTGCTGCTGGCCTCGATGGCCGCCACGATGTGCGATGCAAAGGAATGCGCGATGGAAGAGGCCAGGCGCGCAGGGAAATGATTGCTGTGAGCCTCTGAAAGGCAGGCAGTCTTGCTACATGCTGTCGGCGATTGCCGCTATCGTGACTGCGGCTGCGGCAAGCCAGCCGAGTTCGGCAACAAACTTCGTATCTTCTTTCGACAGCTTTTGATCGTTCTTGATCTTGGCTTCCAGCACATTGAGTTCGGACTGCAGTTGTCTTAGCTTCCCCTGCTGGGCGCTCAGTTCATTTAGCTTTTCCTGCCTGGTCTTGAACAGGTTTTCAGTGGATTCTTTCGCTTCCATGATAGCGGCCTCCTGATGATGAAGAATGAGCTTGTCGTCTGAGCAAGCTGATATGGATTAAATCATGCGATGCACATTTCTCATATAGGCCGGAATATCTATGTACTCAGAACAAGTAAATGAACAACGTTCTCCGAATGTTGTTCATTTACTCAACCAAAGACTTTTCATCGACAGAAGGAGGCGGTTGATCTTCGCTGGGCTGTTCGAACTTTGAAGCGGCTTTTTTTAAGAGCTTTTCAGCCTGCTTCTTTTGCCGTGCCAGCTCTTTTTGGCGTTTTTCGTAGGTGTAGTTTGTTTTGGCCATGTCAGTTCGGGGGTGTTTTCAAATGCTTGTTATTTGCCGCGTCGCACCGAGGGTTTGGGCGAGAACAGCGCAGGTTGCGGCATCGCCTGGTGGCGGGCGGCTTCGGACAGGTATTTGGCCGGTTCCGGCTTTGCCTGTGACCGTGATGGAGGATGCGCTTGCCCCGGTGTTTTGGCACCTTGGGGTTTGGTTGCCGCGGGATTTCGAGGTTTTGCGGCCTGTCCCTGCGGACGATTGCCCTTGGTCGGCGTGTGGCGTTTCTGCCCCTGTTGCGGACGGGGAGGGCGCGGCGCGTCAGCAGGAATATGTGTGGGCGGCACGAAGCTGTCTATCGTTACCCTTGGAATCTGGGTCTTGATCAGGCGCTCGATGTTTTTGAGATGCTGCAGCTCCTCGCTGTCCACCAGAGAGATCGCCGAACCGTTGCTGCCCGCGCGCCCCGTTCTGCCGATGCGGTGCACATAGTCTTCCGGTATGTTGGGCAATTCGAAGTTGACTACATGCGGAAGCATATCGATGTCCAGGCCGCGCGCAGCGATGTCTGTTGCAACCAGCACAGGCAGTGTGCCGTCCTTGAACTGAGACAGCGCCTTGGTGCGTGCACCCTGGCTCTTGTTGCCGTGAATCGCGGCCGCAGGTATTCCGTCGCTGTTGAGTTTTTCGGCCAGCCGGTTTGCGCCGTGCTTGGTGCGGGTGAACACAAGCACCTGCTTCCAGTCATTGTGCTTGATGAGGTGAGAGAGCAGGTGGCTCTTGAGTTTCTGCGCGACCATGTGCACGCTTTGCGAGACAAGCTCAGAGGTGGTGTTGCGGCGCGCCACTTCGACAAACCCGGGGTTGTGCAGCAGGCCGTCGGCCAGCGTCTTGATTTCTTCCGAGAAGGTCGCCGAAAAAAGCAGGTTCTGGCGCTGTTTGGGCAGCAGCGCCAGGATTTTACGGATGTCGCGGATGAAACCCATGTCCAGCATGCGGTCGGCTTCATCCAGCACCAGGATTTCCACCGAAGACAGATCCAGTGTCTTTTGTCCTACATGATCGAGCAGGCGCCCCGGTGTTGCCACCAGTATGTCGATCTGGGAGCGCAACGCCTTGATCTGGGGATTGATGTTCACGCCGCCGAACATCACTTCTGATCTGAGCGCGAGGTATTTGCCGTAAGTCTTTACCGACTCTTCCACCTGGGCCGCGAGTTCGCGCGTAGGCGTAAGTATCAGGCAACGCGGCGCGCCTGCGCGCGGGTGGGCGGCAGGTTTTGCATTGAGCAGATGCAATATGGGCAGGGTGAAACCGGCAGTCTTGCCGGTTCCTGTCTGTGCGCCGGCCAGCAGATCTCCGCCTTTCAGCACCAGCGGAATGGCCTGTGCCTGAACGGGGGTTGGGTTGGTGTAACCCGAGTCGTTGATGGCGCGCATCAGGGGTTCGGCCAGATTCAGTCCGGCAAAGGTTGTAACGGTATTATTGTTTGTCAAGGTGTAGCTCCTGCGGCAGCCTGTCGATCAAATTGAGCGACACCAATCCGGGCAGACGAAAATATGCGATCGAAAGATCGGGAATGTTGTAATGAAGAGGTCGCGGCGTTGATTGGTTTTACGCAGGACTGAGACAGTATACATGGTTTGTGAATTTTTCGCGTGCAGAAAATATTCCGGGCTGCGCTTGAGATGCAGGCTCGGGTATAATGCCCGTTTCTTAATTCATCTGATAGGATACGTCATGCCAATCTATGCTTATGCCTGTTCCAGCTGCGGCTTGCAGCAGGACGTGATGCAGAAAATGAGCGATGCGCCGCTCAATACCTGTCCTGAATGCGGCAAGGATACATTTGCCAAACAGCTGACTGCAGCCGGTTTCCAGTTGAAGGGCAACGGATATTATGTGACTGATTTCAAGGACAAGCCCAAGCCCAAGGCAGAGTGCGCTCCCTGTGGCAATGCAGGGTCCTGTGCTGCGGCCGGCAACTGATCGATGAAAAAATTTCTTGTCACAGGACTTCTGGTCTGGGTGCCGCTGGGCATCACATTCTGGGTGCTGAACCTGATCATCACCACGATGGATCAGAGCCTGCTGCTGCTGCCAAGAAAGTGGCATCCGGACGTGTGGCTGGGCGTGCATATCCCCGGTCTGGGTATCATTCTGACCCTGGGCGTGGTGCTGCTGACAGGGCTCCTGATCCGCAATGTGTTCGGGCAGCGGCTGTGGGCCGCATCCGAGATGGCGATGCAGCATATTCCCTTTGTCGGCAATATCTACAAGGGGGTGAAGCAGGTCAGCGATACCCTGTTGTCGGGAAATGGCAATTCATTCCGCAAGGTATTGCTGGTGCGCTATCCGCATCCGGAAGCTTGGTCGCTGGCGTTCCAGACCAACGTGCCTAACGTGGTGCAGGGCAAACTCGACGAGGAGCATGTCGCGGTGTTCATACCCACGACACCAAGCCCCGTGAACGGATTTTATTTTTTCGTGCGCAAGTCCGACACCATCGCATTGGACATGACGGTGGATGTGGCATTGCGCTCCATCGTTTCGATGGGCGTGGTGTCCGATGTCGATTCAACTGCATTCCACAAGATTTATACACCCAACTAATCAAATATCATGCGTACACATTATTGCGGCACTCTCAATACAGACCAGTTAGACCAGACCGTCAGCCTTTGCGGCTGGGCGCACCGCCGGCGCGATCACGGCGGTGTCATTTTCATCGATCTGCGCGACCGCGAAGGGCTGGCTCAGGTGGTTTGCAACCCGGATCAGCCGGACATGTTTAAGGTAGCCGAGTCGGTGCGCAACGAATATGTATTGCGCATCACGGGTGTGGTGCGCCGCCGCCCGGAAGGTTCTGCCAACAGCAATCTTGTCAGCGGCGAAATCGAGATACTTTGCCAGGAAATCGAGGTGTTGAACGCGTCGGTGACGCCGCCGTTCCAGCTCGATGACGAGAATCTGTCAGAAAACGTGCGCCTGACCCATCGCGTGATCGACCTGCGCCGCCCGCATATGCAGAAGAACCTGATGCTGCGCTACAAGGTGACGAGGGCTTTCCGCAGGTTCCTGGACAATCGCGGTTTCATCGACATCGAAACACCCATGCTGACCAAGTCCACACCCGAAGGCGCGCGGGATTATCTGGTGCCGTCCCGCGTGCATCCGGGAGAGTTTTTTGCGCTGCCGCAGTCTCCGCAGCTATTCAAGCAGATGCTGATGATATCGGGATTCGATCGCTATTATCAGATCACCAAATGTTTCCGCGACGAAGACCTGCGCGCCGATCGCCAGCCAGAGTTTACCCAGGTGGATATCGAGACCTCGTTTTTGAGCGAGGAACAGATCATGGCGCTTACCGAAGAGCTGATACGCACTGTATTCAAGGAGGCGATGGACGTGGATCTGCCCGATCCTTTTCCCCGCATGACATACAAGGAAGCGATGGCGCGCTTCGGTTCGGACAAGCCTGATCTGCGCGTGACGCTTGAACTCACAGAAGTCACCGATGCGATGAAGGATGTTGCGTTCAAGGTGTTTTCCAGCGTGGCGAATTCAGCCGATGGCAGAATCGCTGCGCTGCGCATTCCCGGGGGGGCGGCATTTACCCGCGGCGAGATCGACGACTACACCAAGTTCGTCAACATCTATGGCGCGAAGGGGCTGGCCTACATCAAGGTCAACGACAAGAGCCAATTGAATGAGACAGGGTTGCAATCGCCGATCGTGAAGAACCTGAGCGAGGCTGCGCTTAAAGTTGTGATCGAGCGCACCGGTGCGCAGGATGGCGACATCATTTTTTTCGGCGCGGACAAGGAAAAAGTGGTCAACGACGCATTGGGTGCGCTGCGCAGCAAGATAGGCCACGAAAAGGGCCATACCAACGGATCGGCATGGGAACCGCTGTGGGTGGTGGATTTCCCGATGTTCGAATACGACGACGAGGCGAAACGCTGGACAGCATGCCACCATCCTTTCACCTCTCCTAAGGACGAACATGTCCAGTATCTGGAATCTGACCCCGGCCGCTGTCTTGCCAAGGCCTATGATCTGGCATTGAACGGCTGGGAGCTGGGCGGCGGGTCGGTTCGCATACACAAGGAAGAAGTGCAGTCCAAGGTATTCCGAGCACTCAATATCGATGCGGAAGAAGCCGGGCTCAAGTTCGGATTCCTGCTTGATGCGCTGCAATACGGTGCCCCGCCGCACGGGGGGCTCGCGTTCGGTCTGGATCGCATCGTCACGATGATGACAGGTGCGGAATCGATACGCGACGTGATCGCGTTCCCGAAGACGCAGCGCGCGCAATGCCTGCTGACCCAGGCGCCAAGCGCGGTGGATGAGAGGCAACTGCGCGATCTGCACATTCGCCTGCGCCAGACCGTGCAGGCCGAGATCTCATAATCTTGCGTTACGTCTGGCTGGTATGCCTTCTGTTGCTGTTGCCGGCATGTCAGCCTGCTTCCGATGCCGGGGCTGGGCGGCATGGCGTCGAGCGGAGCGATCCGCATGGGATTGCCGTTGCGGATCTGCCGTCCGAGGCGCAGCAGACGCTGCACGATATCGAGCGGGGCGGGCCTTTTGCCTATGCGCGCGATGGTGTGGTGTTCGGCAATTATGAACATGAGCTGCCCAAACGCCCGCGCGGCTATTACCATGAATACACGGTGAGAACACCGGGTAAACGCAACCGCGGCATACGCCGTATCGTTGCAGGCGGGGCTGGAGAATATTATTACAGCCCGGATCATTATCAAACTTTTAGGCGCATACAGGAGTAGCCATGCAGGAATCAGCTCATCGCGAAGGCGGATATCTTTCATCCGAAAGAGACGGCTGTATGGATATTGCTCCGCATTTATGCAACCTGGCTGAAGCGGGCAGCTACAGGTTGGGTTGCAGCCTGGAGGATTTACGCGATGCAGCCGATGCTGCCGGATTCGTGTTGCTGGAAGCGGATTTGAAGGGGATCAAGGGCAAGAAGAATCTGCTTGTTACGCTGGCTCATGCCACGGGATTTCCTGATGAATTCGGTGCGAACTGGGACGCGCTGGTCGATGTGCTGTGCGATCTTTCATGGCGTGCAGCGCCCGGCTATGTGCTGCTGCTCAAGAATGCCAGTCCCACGCTGGGGCTGTCTGCAAACGACAGGGAGATTGCGCAGGATATACTCGACGATACCGTGGTGTTCTGGCGCCAGCGCAACAAGCCTTTCTGGATTTTTTTCGCATAACCATGCCTGGGAAAAAACAGCCTGTCTCGGTGCTTGTGGTGATTTATACCGTTCCTTCGACAGGCTCAGGGCAGGAGCAGCCAGCGGGCCTTGATGTGTTGCTCTTGGAGCGCGCCGATCATCCAGGTTACTGGCAATCTGTGACAGGCAGCCGGGAAGGCGATGAGGCGCTCTTTGATACCGCGGTGCGCGAGGTGCGCGAGGAAACTGGGCTGGATGCGGTTCGATATGCGCTGGCCGACTGGCATTTGCAGAATACTTATGAGATATATCCGCATTGGCGGTATCGCTATCCGGATGGCGTCACGCAAAACACCGAGCATGTGTTCGGCCTGCAATTGCCGGATCGTCTGGCGGTTGCAATTGCGCCGCGCGAGCATCTGAATTATCAGTGGCTGTCGTGGCAGGATGCGGCGCAAAAGGTGTTTTCGCCGAGCAACCGCGAAGCGATATTGCATCTGGCGAAAATCAGGAAAATGATATGAACGATAAGCGTATCTCCATTGTTTATGACCACCCGGGTCTGGCGACAGCGGCAGCCTGGGCGGAAGTGCCGTCTGAACCGACTCCGGAGGACAGGCTTGAGCTCTTCGCGCGCATCAAGCGCCTTCTGGTCGAGCAGGATGCAGTTCTGCTCGCACACTATTATGTTCATCCCGACCTGCAGGATCTCGCCGAAGCAACCGGCGGCATCGTTTCGGACTCATTGGACATGGCCCGCTTCGGGCACCAGCACAAGGCTTCCACCATCGTCGTGGCGGGCGTACGTTTCATGGGCGAGACTGCAAAGATACTCAATCCAGAAAAGCGCGTGCTGATGCCGGATCTTGCCGCTGAATGTTCGCTTGACCTGGGCTGCCCTGCGGATGAGTTCTCCGCGTTCTGCGATGAACATCCCGATCGCACCGTGGTGGTGTATGCCAACACCAGCGCAGCGGTGAAGGCGCGTGCCGACTGGATGGTGACAAGCTCCATCGCTTTGCCATTGGTGAAACATCTGGCGGCACAGGGAAAAAAGATATTGTGGGCGCCTGACCGGCATCTGGGTGCTTATGTGCAGGAACAAAGCGGCGCTGACATGCTGCTCTGGCAGGGTGCATGCGTGGTGCACGACGAATACAAGACAAAGGAGTTGATCGAGATGAAGGCGAAGTATCCGGATGCGCGGATTCTGGCTCATCCCGAGTCGCCGCGTTCCATCATCAAGCTGGCGGATGTGGTGGGATCGACTACGCAGCTGATCAGGGCGGCAGAGCAGATTGACGCGCGCGTGTTCATCGTTGCAACCGACAACGGCATCCTGCACAAGATGCGCACGCTTTGTCCGGACAAGCAGTTTCTCGAGGCGCCTACCTCAGGCGTGGGGGCTAACTGTGTGAGCTGCAGCCACTGTCCATGGATGGCGATGAACGGCCTGAAGAATCTTGCGCAAGTGCTGGAGACGGGCACCAACGAAATCGTTGTCGACCCCGCGATCATCCCACGCGCGGTGCTGCCGATCAAGCGCATGCTGGAATTTGCAAAACAGATCAATCTGCCCACGCGCAGTTTGGGAAATGCGTAGGCAAGAAACAACCGGGGCCCATCGCCTTTATGGCGATGGGCCCTGGGCTTTATACGGCTGAAGCTTCTTTGACGATTACCAGTCTGTCAGCACGATAATCGCGGGCAGCACTACAATTCCAATGAAAATCCATTCTTCAATACCCATGTCAAATCTCCTCAGAAGTTATTAAACGGGAATCCATAGCGCCGCCCGCAAAACGGGATGGGACGTAAATCAAGAATCCCTGATTCGGGAACGATTCAAGCAGAACTTGCATCAATCCCATATTGATTGTACGCCTATTGAAAAAAATATGACAGTGATCGCAACGAACGGCAATAGCCCCAAGCAGACGATGCTCGGCACGCTTCGATGCTCCCGCGCGTCTTTCCAGAGATACAAGGCGAATGCGCCGCCGGTGATCATCACGACACGGATCGCTTTCTTGCGGTGCGTCCGTTGCGGCTAGCCTTTCAGCGCCGGTGTCAGGTGCGGTGCGATGACTTGCAGCAGCAAAGGATGGATGTTCGGATTGCCTGCGCAGATATGCCCGGTCTTGAGGAACTTGTCGCCTCCTGCAAGGTCGCTGACCATGCCGCCCGCCTCGGTGATAAGCAGGGTGCCAGCTGCGATATCCCAGATTTTCAGGCCGGTTTCGAAGAAGCCGTCATAGCGTCCTGCCGCCACCCATGCGAGATCCAGCGCTGCCGAGCCAGGGCGGCGCAGCCCTGAAGTTTTCTGCATCAGGTCCTTGAGTATGCCGATGTAGGCGTCCATGTGTTCGAACCGGGTATAGGGGAAGCCCGTGCCTATGAGTGCATCTGCCATATGGATGCGCTTGGTCACGCGCAGGCGCTTGTCGTTCAGGAACGCGCCGCGACCGCGGGTCGCGGTATAAAGCTCGTTCTTGGTCGGGTCGTAGATCACCGCCTGGGTGATGATGCCCCTGTGCTGCAAGGCGATGGACACGGCAAACTGCGGGACGCCGTGCAGGAAGTTGGTGGTGCCATCCAGAGGGTCGATGATCCAGACATATTCAGATTCACCGTGAACGCCGCTCTCTTCTGCTAGAATTGCATGGTCAGGATAGGCTTCCAGCAGTGTCTCCATGATGGTCTGTTCGGCAGCGCGGTCGACCTCACTGACAAAGTCCGCATGGGATTTCTTGGTGATGGTGAGGTGGTCGATCTTGTCCGTGCTGCGGTGTATCAGATTGCCGGCGCGACGGGCGGCTTTCACCGCGATGTTGAGCATGGGATGCATAATGGCCTTTAGTTTAATGAGCAGGTGTGTCTAGCCCCGTATTCTAGTTGGAATTGCGCTTTGTATAAACAAAATCATTTGAATAACATCAGGGTTGTTCTGAGCCATACCACCCATCCCGGCAATATTGGTGCGGCCGCGCGCGCGATGAAGACCATGGGGTTGCGGCATCTTTATCTGATCAATCCGAGTCATTTTCCCGATGCACAGGCTGTCGCGATGGCGGCCGGGGCTGACGACTTGTTGCAGAATGCGGTCTTGTGCGGCACGATAGACGAGGCGTTGCGGGATGTGGCGCTGACCGTCGGAATGACGGCAAGAATGCGCGACATATCCAACGAAGTTTCATCGCCCAGAGAGGCGATGCCGCGTGTGCTTCAACAGGCCGAAACGCATCCCGTGGCATTGCTGTTTGGCACCGAGATGTCCGGGCTTACCAACGAAGAGGCAAGCCGCGCGCAGCTCCTGGTGAATATCCCTGCCAGCCAGGATTTTTCCTCGCTCAATCTGGCCGCTGCCGTGCAGGTGATCGCGTATGAACTTGCGGTGGCAGCAGAGGTTTTTCAGCCTGTTGCACAGACATTGCAACCGGCTCCGCATGAGCAGGTGGAAGGCCTGATGGAACATCTGGAAAAGACGTTGTTTGAAATCGGCTTTTTCACGACACAGAACCCCCAGCGCATGATGCAGCGCCTGCGCCGCCTGTATGCAAGGGCGCGTCTGGAATCCGACGAAATCAACATACTGCGCGGCATATTGAGTGTGACAACCGAGTACAATGGCAGGCTCAAGGCACGTTACCGGCAGGAAGAAGATGTTTAAGAATATCAGGGAAGACATTGCCAGCGTATTTGACCGCGATCCGGCAGCGCGCAATACATTCGAGGTTTTGACCTGCTATCCGGGATTGCACGCGCGCCTGCTCCACAGGCTTGCCAACCGTTTGTGGCATGCCAGGCTTAAATGGCTTGCTCGCTTCTTGTCCTATGTCACCCGCGGTCTGACGGGAGTCGAGATACATCCTGGCGCAACCATAGGCCAGCGCTTTTTCATCGACCACGGCATGGGCGTGGTCATAGGCGAGACAGCGGAGATCGGCAATGACGTGACGCTGTATCACGGCGTGACATTGGGCGGAACATCGTGGCGCCACGGCAAGCGTCATCCCACGCTTTGCGATGGCGTAGTGGTCGGCGCAGGGGCGAAGATACTGGGGCCCATTACCATAGGCGCAGGGGCCAAGATAGGCTCGAATGCAGTCGTGGTGAAGGATGTGCCGGCAGGAGCGACGGCTGCGGGAATTCCTGCGCGGATACTGGACGAGGAAAAGAAGAAGTCGACGGGCTTTGATGCGTATGGCATTGGCAATAACCAGAACGATCCGGTGGCCAAGGCGCTGCATGGTCTGTTAGGGCACAGTGTTACAGTGGATCAGCGCATTGATTCCATATTGCAGCATCTTGAGAAAATGGGCGTGAATGTGCAGGAGGAGCGTGCCACTGCCGATAAATTTGACCCCAATCATCTAAATAAAATAGTTGATTAAAAAATTCGGGTATTATACTATTCGCTGCATCGGTGATCCGCAGGACTGGATTGCCGGCTTTGAACGAATTTTTAGGGGCTGGAAATAACATGAGACTGACTACCAAGGGACGTTTTGCCGTGACGGCAATGGTTGATTTGGCACTGCACGGCGGGCGGGGGCCGGTCACGCTTGCCTCCATCAGCGAGCGTCAGAAGATATCGCTTTCCTATCTGGAGCAACTGTTTGGCAAGTTGCGCCGCAACAACCTGGTGGAAAGCGTGCGTGGCCCGGGCGGCGGCTATTACCTTGCGAGAACGGCAGGCAAGATAAAGATTGCCGAGATCGTGGTTGCGGTGGATGAACCGCTGGATACAACGCACTGTGCCGAAAAGGGTGATTGCAACGATGGCAAGCCCTGCCTTACGCACAATCTCTGGATGAGCCTGAACGAAAAAATTTACGCCTATCTCGACTCTGTCAATCTTCAGCAGCTGGTGGATGGCCAGGCAAGGCCCAGTTCGGGCATGACGGCGATTTCGATGAACAAGCAGGTTGTCAGATAATCTGTAATAAGACGAATTTTTGCGAAGAGAGCCGAACATGAAATTACCGATTTACATGGATTATTCCGCGACCACGCCGGTTGATCCGCGCGTTGCGGAAAAAATGATACCTTACCTGACCGAGAAGTTCGGCAACCCGGCCAGCCGTTCCCATGCATTTGGCTGGGAGGCCGACGAAGCGGTCGAGCTGGCGCGCGAGCAGGTGGCATCCCTGGTCAATGCCGATGCCAAGGAAATCGTCTGGACGTCGGGTGCTACCGAGTCCAACAACCTGGCGATCAAGGGTGCGGCGCATTTCTATCAGGGCAAGGGTAAACATATTGTCACGATGAAAATCGAGCACAAGGCGGTGATCGATACCGTGCGCGAACTTGAGCGCGAGGGTTTTTCCGCAACCTATCTCGATCCCGAACCGAACGGCCTTCTGGATATCGAGAAGTTCAAGGCAGCGCTGCAGCCTGACACGATACTGGTTTCCATCATGATGGTGAACAATGAGATCGGTGTGATCCAGGATATCGCAGCGATCGGCGAGATATGCCGTGAGCGCGGCATCCTGTTTCATGTGGATGCGGCACAGGCAACCGGCAAGGTTGTGATCGACCTGCAAAAGCTCAAGGTGGATCTGATGTCGTTTTCCGCGCACAAGACCTATGGGCCGAAAGGCATAGGCGCTCTCTATGTCCGCCGCAAGCCGCGCGTGAGGCTGGAAGCGCAGATGCACGGCGGAGGCCACGAACGCGGCATGCGTTCAGGCACCCTTGCCACCCACCAGATCGTCGGCATGGGCGAGGCATTCCGCATTGCCAAAGCCGAAATGGCAACCGAGAACGAACGCATACGCATGTTGCGTGACCGTTTGCTAAAAGGGCTGATGGACATGGAGGAGGTGCATATCAACGGCGACATGGAACACCGTGTGCCGCACAACCTCAATTTGAGCTTCAACTATGTCGAAGGCGAATCGCTGATCATGGCGATAAAGGATGTGGCCGTATCGAGCGGCTCGGCGTGCACCTCGGCCAGCCTCGAGCCTTCCTATGTGCTGCGTGCGCTGGGCCGCAGCGACGAACTGGCGCACAGCTCGATACGCTTCACGGTGGGGCGTTTCACCACCGCCGAGGAAGTGGACTACGTGATTGCGCTGATGAAGGGCAAGATCGACAAGCTGCGAGAATTGTCGCCGCTTTGGGAAATGTACAAGGATGGCATCGATTTGAACACCGTGCAGTGGGCTGCACATTAAAGCAAGTTGCTGGTAGCCAGTAGCTTTTGCTACACGCTACGAGCCACAGGCTATTGGCTTAACAAGGAGAACAAAATGGCATACAGCGATAAATTACTGGATCACTATGAAAATCCGCGCAACGTCGGTTCTTTCGGCAAGGACGACGAGGGTCTGGGAACCGGCATGGTAGGCGCACCTGCCTGCGGCGACGTGATGAAACTGCAGATCAAGGTCGGCAAGGACGGCATCATCGAAGACGCCAAGTTCAAGACCTATGGATGCGGTTCCGCGATTGCCTCGAGCTCGCTTGTGACCGAGTGGGTCAAGGGCAAGACAGTGGATCAGGCGCTCGAAATCAAGAACACGCAGATTGCCGAGGAGCTTGCACTGCCGCCGGTGAAAATCCACTGTTCGATACTGGCTGAAGATGCGATCAAGGCGGCCGTTGCGGATTACAAGTCCAAGCATGGCGCGAGTGTTGAGACTGCGGCCTGCACGGGCAGCTGTTAAGCGGGAGGTATTATGAGCGTTACTCTGTCTGAAGCTGCGGCAAAACATGTGCAGAATTTCATTGCCAAACGCGGTCGTGGAATCGGCCTGCGCATCGGTGTGCGCACCAGCGGCTGTTCCGGCATGGCGTACAAGCTTGAATTTGCCGATGAGGCTGACGATGATGACCTGCAATTCGACAGTTACGGCGTAAAGGTGCTGGTCGATCCCAAGAGCCTGCCGTATATCGAAGGAATGGTGCTGGACTATGCGCGCGAGGGGCTGAACGAGGGATTCAAATTCAACAACCCGAACGTGAAGGACTCCTGCGGCTGCGGTGAAAGTTTCCAGGTTTGATGCATAGCTTCGACGCCGCAAAGACTCACTTCCAACGCTTCGGGCTTGCGCCGTCTTTCAGGCTGGATACGGCCAGGCTTGAGCAGTCCTTTCGCGCGTTGCAGGCCGAGGTTCATCCGGACAAGTCGGCGCATCTTGCTGACAGCGAACAACGCCTGGCAATGCAACGCTCCACACTGGTTAACGAGGCATATCAGACGCTGAAAAGTCCGATCAAAAGGGCGCGCTATTTATTGTCGCTGCAAGGCGTGGATACGCAGGAAGAAACCAACACGGCGATGCCGGTTGATTTTTTGATGGCCCAGATGGAATGGCGGGAAGCGGTCGTAGATGCAGAGCGCTTGCGCGATGTTGCAGCGCTGGATCAGCTTGAATCCCGCATGAAACACGATACGCGGGAGCTTGAAGCGCATCTTGCGGTTAAAATAGACGATGAGCGTGATTATGCAGGTGCTGCGCAGCTGGTGCGCAAGCTGCGTTTCATGGAAAAACTTGCGGAAGAAATCAGTTCCGCTTATGACGAAATAGACAATTAAAGGTAGCAGCTAGACGTTGGTCATTAGACGCTAGTTAAACTCAGCACTAACGACTAGCGACTAGCAACCAACGACTTGATATGGCCCTATTACAAATTTCCGAGCCCGGTTTAAGCACCGCGCCTCATCAGCATCGCCTGGCAGTGGGCATAGATCTTGGCACGACCAATTCTCTGGTGGCCTCTGTGCGCAATGGCATCAGCGTGGTGTTGAACGACGAGCATGGGCGCGCGATGTTGCCGTCCGTGGTGCGCTATTTTGCTGATGGCGAAGTGGTTGTCGGCGAAGCGGCGCAGGCATTGCAGAGTGAAGATCCGGCCAACACCATCGTATCGGTCAAGCGCTTCATGGGGCGCGGGCTGTCCGATGTCGGCGACATCAGCCAGTTGCCTTACCGTTTTGCGGAGGTTGCTTCGTCCTTCCCTACCTCAGGAGGCTCAGGGCACGGTATGGTGCAATTGCGCACCGTGGCAGGTATCAAGAGCCCGGTTGAAATATCCGCAGAAATTCTCAGGGTCTTGCGCGCCAGGGCGGAAGCCTCGCTGGGCGGCGAACTGGTGGGCGCTGTGATCACCGTGCCGGCCTATTTCGATGATGCTCAGCGTCAGGCGACCAAGGATGCCGCAAAACTGGCAGGACTTAACGTGTTGCGTCTGCTCAACGAACCGACTGCGGCGGCGATCGCCTATGGCCTCGACAATGCATCCGAAGGCGTATATGCGGTGTACGATCTGGGCGGGGGAACCTTTGATATTTCCATTCTGCGCCTGTCGCGCGGCGTGTTCGAGGTGCTCGCGGCAAACGGCGACTCGGCCTTGGGCGGCGATGATTTCGATCAGCGCATTTATTGCTGGATACTGGAAAAAAACCAGCTCTCGGCGCTGGGTCCCAAAGATACCCGCCTGCTTTTGACTATGGCAAGAGCCGCAAAGGAACAGCTAACCGAACACGATGAGGCGCATATCACCGCGGTATTGTCAGGCGGCGAAGTGATAGACAATGTGCTGACTCAGAGCGAATTCGAGAGCATGTCGAAGAATCTGATACAGCGCACCTTGCAACCCTTGAAGCGCGCGCTGCGCGACGCAAAGCTTGCCGTCGATGACGTCAAGGGCGTGGTGATGGTGGGTGGGGCAACGCGCATGCCGCAGGTGCAACAAGCGGTGGGCGAATTCTTCGGCCAGACGCCGCTGACCAATCTCGATCCGGACAAGGTGGTGGCGCTGGGCGCTGCAATACAGGCCAATCTTCTGGCGGGAAACCAGAGCCGAGATGACTGGTTGCTGCTCGATGTGATTCCCCTGTCGCTCGGTCTTGAGACCGTGGGCGGCCTGGTCGAGAAAATCATTCCGCGCAACAGCACGATCCCGACCGCGCGTGCGCAGGAATTCACCACCTACAAGGATGGTCAGACCGCGATGAGCCTGCATGTGGTGCAGGGAGAGCGCGAGCTGGTGGCTGATTGCCGCTCGCTTGCGAAGTTCGAGTTGCGCGGCATTCCGCCCATGGTGGCAGGCGCTGCGCGCATCCGCGTGACCTTTCAGGTGGATGCGGACGGTCTGCTCAGCGTGATGGCGCGCGAAATGGGCTCCGGTATTGAGGCGGCGATCGAGGTCAAGCCCTCCTATGGGTTGAGCGATGCGGAGATCACTCGCATGCTGCAGGATTCCACGCAGCACGCAAAGGACGACATGCAGGCGCGCGCGCTGCGCGAACAGGAAACGGAAGCAACACAGCTGATTGATGCGGTGCAGCATGCGCTGATGCAGGATGGCGAGCTGCTGGAAATGAGTCAGCGCGCACATATCGAGTCGCAGATGAATGCGCTGAAGCAAGTGCTGCAATCGCCTGATCACATGGTCATCAAGCGCGCGATTGTGGCATTGAATGAATCGACCGTCAGTTTTGCGCAGTCACGCATGGACAAGAGTGTGAAACGCGCGCTGGCCGGGAAAAA
>JAJXWG010000195.1 GCA_021781695.1 Pseudomonadota bacterium | reverse complement strand
GATGCGCTGGCAGTGATTTCTGCGCTGTTTGCCGCGGAAGACGTTTTATGGGCAGCCAGGCAGTTTGCAAATTTGAATTTAGACAAGAAAGACGCGACATGACTTCTCACAATCAGGAACTTTTCGATGCCTCACAAAAGCGGATACCGGGGGGCGTGAATTCGCCGGTGCGCGCATTCCGTTCGGTGGGCGGCACGCCGCTGTTTTTCAAGCGAGGCAAAGGCGCTTATGTGTGGGATGCGGACGACAGGCGCTACATCGATTACGTGGGCTCATGGGGGCCGATGATCGCGGGGCATTGCCACCCTGACGTGGTGCGTGCCGTGCAGGAGGCGGCAGCCAATGGCCTGGGTTTTGGCGCGCCGACTGCGTCCGAGCTGGAAATGGCAGAGTTGCTGTGCAAATTGCTGCCGAGTCTGGAAATGGTAAGGCTGGTGAGTTCGGGGACGGAAGCCACGATGACGGCGATACGTCTGGCGCGCGGCTTTACCGGCCGTTCGCGCATTATCAAGTTCGAAGGGTGCTATCACGGTCATTCGGATGGCTTGCTGGTCAAGGCGGGTTCGGGCGCGCTGACATTCGGCCAGCCGAGCTCATCGGGCGTGCCTGCCGAGATCGCCCAGCTCACCACGGTGCTGGATTATAACGATGCGGCAGGTCTTGAGCGCGCTTTTGCCGAAATCGGCAGCGAGGTTGCGGCGGTGATCGTCGAGCCGGTTGCAGGCAACATGAACCTGATCGCGCCAAAAAAAGAATTTCTCGATGCGCTGCGCAATCTTTGCACCAAGTACGGGGCAGTGTTGATCCTGGACGAAGTGATGACGGGGTTTCGCGTCAGCCTGCAGGGCGCGCAGGGTCATTACGGCATCAAACCCGATTTAGTTACGCTGGGCAAGGTGATGGGCGGCGGCTTGCCTGCAGCCGCCTTTGGCGGAAGGCGCGACATCATGCAGTGTCTCGCACCTTTGGGGCCGGTATATCAGGCGGGCACCTTGTCCGGCAACCCGGTTGCGGTGGCGGCAGGGCTTGCCACGCTGAAGCTGGTGCAGGCCGAGGGCTTTTATGAGTGTCTGGCGAAGCTGGCGAAGCTGCTGACAGAAGGTTTGAGTTCAAGCGCCAAAAAACATGGCGTTCCTTTCTGCGCGCAATCGGTGGGCGGCATGTTCGGTATTTATTTCAGCAAGGCATTGCCAACCAGTTACGCGGAGGTGATGGCGTGCGACAAGGATGCCTTCAACCGTTTCTTCCATGCGATGCTGGAGTCGGGCGTATACCTTGCGCCCTCTGCATTCGAGGCGGGTTTCGTGTCTTCCGCGCACACGGAGGCGGATATAGAGGCGACGGTAGCTGCGGCGGACAAAATTTTCTCGGCCTGGAAATAATGGGGCTTTTCTCTCAGGCGGCTTTCTATACCACGGTCAATCACATCAGGGATTTGCCCGCCCACGGCGGCCGCGAAGTGGCCTTCGTCGGCAGGTCCAATGCAGGCAAGTCGAGCGCGATCAATACGCTGGCTAACCATGTGCGTCTGGCTTATACCAGCAAGACGCCGGGGCGCACGCAGCATCTGAATTATTTTGCACTGGGCAATGGCCGCTATATCGTCGATTTGCCGGGTTACGGTTATGCCAAGGTGCCGCCCGAAGCCAAGCGCCATTGGGAAAGCCTGCTGAGCCATTACCTGCAGCATCGCGAGGAACTAATCGGGCTGGTGGTGATCATGGACATAAGGCATCCGCTGACGGAACTCGATGTGACCATGTTGGACTGGTTTGCCCCTACCGGGAAACCGGTGCATATATTGCTCACAAAATCGGACAAGTTGAGCAGGCAGCAGGCCACGCTGACGTTCGTCAAGGTCAAGGCCTATCTTGCAGAGAATTATCCGCAGTGCTCGGTGCAGGTCTTTTCCAGCCTGAAGAAGCAGGGCTTGGATGAAGCGGAAGCGGTGATTGCAGGCTGGCTTACCGATTGACAGGCAAAAAAATGCCCCCAACCAGTGGGGGCAAAAATCTTAACCAAGGGTTAAGACACGCTCAGGGAGGAGAAACGTGGAATGATTTATCATCACTCAAGCGATCAGATAAGCGTTTTCTTAAATAGTTCCAGAAAAAATAAATATTTTTAGGAAAGTTATGCAGACACTCGGACAATATCCCAACAAACGCATGCGCCGCATGCGCCGCGATGCTTTCTCACGCGACATGATGCGGGAAAACCTGCTCACTCCGGCGGATTTCATTTATCCCGTTTTTGTGCTTGAGGGCAGCAACAAGACAGAAGAAGTGAAGTCCATGCCCGGCGTAAAGCGAAAAACGCTGGATTTTCTCATCAAGGATGCAGAAGCCTGTGTGAGTCTGGGTGTTCCTGTGATGGCGATCTTCCCGGTGATCGATGCCTCCTTGAAGTCGCTTGATGCGCGCGAGGCCTACAACCCAAATGGTCTCGTGCCGCGCGTGGTTGCTGAGCTCAAGAGAAACTTCCCCGAACTGGGCATCATGACCGACATCGCGCTCGACCCTTACACCAGCCACGGGCAGGATGGCCTCCTGGATGATGCGGGTTATGTGTTGAATGACGAGACCATCGCGGTATTGATGCGTCAGGCACAGACTCATGCGGCTGCCGGAGCGGATATCGTCGCCCCTTCCGACATGATGGACGGGCGCATAGGCGCTGTGCGCGCAGCCCTTGATCTTGAAGGGCGCATACACACACGCATCATGGCTTATTCCGCCAAATACGCCTCAAGTTTTTACGGGCCGTTCAGGGATGCGGTGGGTTCGAGCGGCAATCTGGGTTCGGGCAACAAATACACTTACCAGATGGATCCGGCCAATTCCGACGAGGCGCTTTGGGAAGTGGGCCTTGACTTGCAGGAAGGAGCGGACATGGTGATGGTCAAGCCTGGCATGCCCTATCTTGACATCGTGCGCCGCGTGAAGGACGAATATAAGGCGCCGACCTTTGTCTATCAGGTCAGCGGCGAATATGCGATGCTGAAGGCGGCAGTGCAGAATGGCTGGCTGAATGAAAAGGACTGCGTGCTCGAATCTTTGCTGGCCTTCAAGCGCGCTGGCGCAGACGGCATACTGACCTATTTTGCACTCGAAGCGGCAAGATGGCTCAAAAAACAGGATTGATGCCGCAAGGGCATTCTCCGCATAACTAAGGGGCTATTCGCCCCAAGTTATTGAGCGAAGGATTCAGGGATTCGGGGACTTATCCTCGATCATTTTAGTTACCGCTGCAATATCCGCATGGGTGTCAGGGTGGCGGCTGCCGCTGTGTCTGGCGTTTT
>JAJXWG010000194.1 GCA_021781695.1 Pseudomonadota bacterium | reverse complement strand
ATATGGGAAACTTCCGACGGTGCTGTCGAGATCATCGATCAGACCAGGTTGCCGCACGAGTTCGTGACATTTCGCCTCGAAAACATGCGCGATGCCGAGCGTTCGATCCGCGAGATGAAGGTGCGCGGAGCACCTCTGATCGGGGTGACCGCCGCCTATGGGGTTGCGCTGTCGATGAAACACCATGCTTCGGATGCTGCGCTGAAAGCGACCTGCGACAAGCTGCTGCTGGCACGCCCGACTGCGGTGAATCTCAGATGGGCAGTGGAGCGCATGCGTTCGTTGCTGTCATCATTGCCGAAAGGGGAGCGAGCCGCTGCAGCTTGGAATGAGGCGTCTGTCATCGCGGAAGAGGACGTTGCAATCAACGAGTCCATCGGACGGCATGGGATTGAAATTATCAAAGAAATATATCGGCGCAAAAATGCGACCGTAAATATTTTGACGCACTGCAACGCGGGCTGGCTGGCGACGGTGGACTGGGGAACTGCGCTGGCGCCGGTTTATGCTGCATTCGATGCGGGCATGCCGCTGCATGTGTGGGTGGACGAGACGCGCCCGCGCAACCAAGGGGCGAGTCTCACGGCATGGGAGCTCTTGCAATACGGCGTGCCGCACACCGTGATCGTGGACAACGCGGGTGGCCATCTGATGCAGCACGGCATGGTGGACATGGTGATCGTGGGAGCAGATCGCGTGACCGCAACGGGAGATGTGTGCAACAAGATAGGCACCTATCTCAAGGCGCTGGCGGCATTTGACAACGGTGTGCCGTTCTATGTCGCGATGCCGAGTCCGACACTGGATGTAAACTTGCAGGACGGTGTTGCGGAGATTCCGATCGAGGAGCGTGCCCAGGACGAGGTGAACTACATGGCCGGGCTTTGCGAAGATGGACAAATTCGCCGCATGCGCATCACGCCTTTGGGATCATCTGCCGCGAACCATGCTTTTGACGTGACCCCTGCGCGTCTTGTGACGGGGCTGATCACCGAACGGGGTTTGGTGGCGGCGAATCATGATGCCATTCGCGCGTTATATGGCGCCCCTCTCGCGCATGCGAGATAAGCAGAGACTTGGCTATCGTTTTTGATAGCTTAGTCAGGTGGTTAGTGGCTTTATCAGAGGGGCTGGAGGAGAGAGGAAAATGAACGAGAAAGAACTTCGCACTGAGCTGGTGCGCATAACGAAGAAACTGGATTCCATGGGACTTAGCCACGGTGCTTCCGGCAATCTCAGCGTTCGTTTTGGGGAGGGCATGCTGATCACGCCTTCCGGTTTCGGTGCTGATGGACTCACCGATGATGACATCGTGTTCGTGCATTTGTCTGGTGAATCGCGCGGGCGCTGGCAGCCATCCAGCGAATGGCTGTTCCACCGCGACATCTATGCAGCGCGCCTGGAGTTCAATGCCATCATTCATACGCATTCCAATGCGGCGACTTCAATCGCGTGCCTCAGGCGAGACATTCCGCCTTTCCACTATATGCTGGCGCTGTTGGGCGGAGACAGTCTGCGCTGCGCGAACTATGCAACCTTCGGCACTCAGGCGTTGTCGGATAATGCGCTGATTGCGATACAGGGGCGCAAGGCTTGTCTTCTTGCGAACCACGGCATGATCGCGGCAGGGAAAGACCTGGCAGAGGCTTTCAAGAACACCGTTGAGGTTGAGAATTTGAGCGAGCTGTATATGCGGGCTTTATCGGTTGGCGAGCCGGTGTTGTTGAGCGCGGAAGAATTTGCCGACGCGCTGAATCGCTTCACAACTTATGGCAAACCCAGGGAGTAAAAAATGCCGCGCTATTCCGGATGGGCAGAACAGCGCGGGCTTCGGGGGTGTCGCGGCTTGCATTTTCCATTCGGGAATCGACGTAGTCAATGGCTGAAAACTGTTCATCCAACAACCGGTCGGGTAGTATGCATAAGCGGTAATTTGTCGGGGATGAACGGTAAAGTCGGGGGATGAGCGGTTGTCCTGCATTCCTTTCCTGAAAGCTTGGCGGACTTCAAACAGATGAAAAATTTCTCCTGTGACATTTTTTGCCGGGTCGTCGACAACTACGGCGACATCGGCGTATGCTGGCGGCTCGCACATCAGTTGGCAAACGAATTTGATATATCCGTGCGGCTGTGGGTGGATGAGCTGAAAAGCCTTGCAAGGCTGTGCCCCGATGTTGATGTTTCGCTGGATATGCAACGCTGTCGCAAAGTGGATGTGCGGCTGTGGGCTGCTGATGCGTTTGCCCCTCTCCCCCAATCACTCTCCCGCCAGCGGGAGAGGGTGGCCGAGAGGTCGAGAGAGGGTGTGATTCCTGCGGACCTTGTGATCGAAACATTTTCCTGTAAGTTGCCGGAACCCTATCTTGCGATGATGGGAGCATCGCAGATATGGATCAACCTGGAATATCTTTCTGCCGAAGACTGGGTCGAAGGCTGTCACAGGCTGCCATCCCCACGTCCACCGTTGACACGGTATTTCTTCTTTCCGGGCTTTACCCAGAAAACCGGCGGTCTGATTCTGGAGCACGACCTGCTGGCGCGGCGCGATGTTTTTCTGAAGGAAGGCTTCAAGGCTTTCTGGCAGTCGATAAACATGGATGTGCCATCAGAAGATACACTCAAGGTATCCCTGTTTGCTTATGAAAATTCAGCGCTGGAAGGCCTGATGGATGCATGGGCTGAAAGCGATCGGCCGGTTCTATGCCTTGTTCCGCAAGGGCGTATCTTGCCGCAGGTGGTGAACTATTTCGGCGAAGGCGGCGGGCGATATGTCCGCGGCAACCTTCAGGTTGTCTTACTGCCCTTTGTGGAACAGGAGAAATACGACGAGCTGCTCTGGGCGTGCGACATCAACTTCGTGCGCGGTGAGGATTCCTTCGTCAGGGCGCAGTGGGCAGGCAAGCCATTTGTCTGGCAGATATATCCCCAGCATGACGAGGTGCACTGGAAGAAGCTGAAGGCATACCTTGCTCTTTACTGCAATGCGCTTTCCCCGCAGGCAGTACAGGCCATGCAGGCTTTGTGGGGAGCATGGAACGGAAACGGGGGGGCTGTGGTCTATGCGTGGCGTGAATTCGCATCCGCCAAGGCTCAATTGGAAAGGCGCGCTATGTCCTGGGCTGACGAATTGTCGAAAAACAATCTGGCTTTGAATTTGCTGGATTTTTTTCAGGAACTCGGTACAATGCGCGCCTTCAAAATAGAAGGGCAGTAAACATGAAAACAGCACAGGAACTTCGCGCAGGCAACGTCATCATGGTCGGCACCGACCCCATGGTGATCCTGAAAGCGGAATACAGCCGCTCCGGCCG
>JAJXWG010000193.1 GCA_021781695.1 Pseudomonadota bacterium | reverse complement strand
GCGAGTTCATGCCGCCACTCGATGAAGGCGATCTGCTCTACATGCCAACGGCATTGCCTGGCATCAGTGCCGGCAAAGTTTCCCAGCTGCTGCAACAGACAGACCGCCTGATCAGGACAGTGCCCGAGGTGGAGAGCGTATTCGGCAAGGCAGGGCGCGCCGAGACTGCGACAGATCCTGCGCCCATGGAGATGTTCGAGACCACGATACATTTCAGGCCGCGCGCTCAATGGCGGTCCGGCATGACGCAGAAGAAGCTGATCGAAGAGCTCGACCATATCGTGAAAGTGCCTGGACTCACCAACATCTGGGTGCCGCCGATCAGAAACCGCATCGACATGCTGGCCACCGGCATCAAGAGCCCGGTGGGCATAAAGGTGGCTGGGGCAAGCTTAGTCGAGATCGACAGGGTGACTGCTGAGATCGAACGCGCAGTCAAAGCCGTGCCAGGCGTCACGTCCGCTCTGGCGGAAAGGCTTAACGGCGGACGCTACATTGATGTGGACATAAACCGCGATGCTGCCGCACGATACGGAATGAATATCTCAGATGTGCAGAGCATCGTGTCCTCTGCGATCGGGGGAGAGAACATCGGCGAAACGGTTGAAGGCTTGCAGCGCTTTCCGATCAACGTGCGCTATCCGCGTGAAATCCGCGATTCGCTTGAGAACCTGCGCAATCTGCCGATACTCACCGAGCGCGGTGCACAGATCAGCCTGAAGGACGTGGCGTCAATACACATTGCCGATGGCCCGCCCATGTTGAAGACCGAAAATGCGCGTCTGTCAGGCTGGGTGTATGTCGACATACACGGGCGCGACCTGAGTTCGACAGTGCGTGACATGCAGGCGGCGGTAGCCAAGGCAGTGGTGTTGCCGCCGGGATATTCGATCGCGTGGTCCGGACAGTTCGAGTACATGGAGCACGCAAAAGCCAGGCTCAAAATCGTCGTACCCGCTACACTCGCGATCATCTTCGTGCTGCTGTATCTCACGTTTGACAGCTTCGGAGAGGCCCTGCTGATCATGGCGACACTTCCATTCGCACTTGCAGGCGGCATCTGGTTCATGTGGCTTCTGGGCTATAACCTGTCTGTCGCAAGCGGCGTGGGTTTCATCGCATTGGCTGGCGTGGCGTCGGAATTTGGCGTGATCATGCTGCTCTACCTGAAGAACGCCTGGGGCGACCGCGTAAAAAGCGGCAGGGCCGAACTCCCTGACTTGCTGGATGCGATACGCGAAGGAGCCGTGTTGCGCGTACGCCCCAAGGCGATGACTGTCGCGGTGATCATCGCGGGACTGTTGCCTATCATGCTGGGCAGCGGGACGGGGTCTGAGATCATGCAGCGCATCGCAGCCCCGATGGTGGGCGGCATGGTCACAGCACCTCTGCTGTCGATGTTCGTTATCCCTGCGGCCTATCTGCTGATGCGCAGGCCACACGGGCTATGATTTTTTAGCGCGGCCCGATCGATCCGCACCAAAAGCAGGCATAGCGCTCAGGCGTCGATGACCCGAAAGACCCTAATTCCTGCGAGCTCCCGCCTCTGTCAATGCATGGCGCGCTTCTTGCTTGTTCATGCGTGCACACACGCTTATGGAGAGCCTAAAAAATGATCGTCAATGAAAGCATCATCCATGCGCTGCATCAAAGCACGCTGGTGGCAGAATTCCGCGAATCCGAAATCGGAATCCTGCTGCCCCTGCTCACGACGCGGCATTACAAGAAGGGCGAATATATCGCACGGCCCGGCAGCTGCGAGCTCGAAGATGCGCTGCTGATACTGGTCGGAGGCAAGGTCGAAGTGGTCGCCAGGGTTGAGGATGAGCCCATGGTCATGCACCTGAAAGATCCGGGAGACATCGCCAGGGTGATCAGCTTCGTCGGCGGCAACATGATGAAGATAGACGCCACGATAGAAGTAACTGAAGACTGCGCCGTGCTGCTGCTCGAACGCGAAAAGCTCGAAACCCTACTCAGCACGCATCCCGTCATCGTCTATAACGTGATGCGCGGCCTGGTGCGTTTTGCGCACAGCCTGGCGCGTCACAAGAGCGCCGAGACCGAGGAGCTTAGCAATTACTTCTACCGCATCAATGGCCGCTTCTGATTGCATCCTCAGCCGAGTGCTGTCTCAAAGACAGCGTCTTGCAGGACACATGGCGATTTTTGCAGCTAATGATGCTCAGGCAATGAAACCGCGCTACTGGACGATGGACGAAACGGTTGACATGAATCGCGGGCGATGAATTACAATTTGCCTCGTCAGTCACTTTACGAATGATGTCATGCAGCATAATCTTTATGCGCAGTTCAATACCTCCGAGCTGATCCTCAGGGATCACCTGGCCGTTGATCGCACCCTGCTTGCGAATGAAAGAACACTGCTTTCCTATCTGCGTTCAGGCGTAGCGCTGTTCATCGCCGGCATCTCGATTATCCATTTTTCAAATCAGGGATGGTTTGCGGCTGTCGGTTTCTTTTGCCTGCCCTGCGGCGTCTTGACCGTGCTGTTCGGCATCCAGAGGTTCCGCCAGATGAACCGCGCGATATTGGTCATCCGTCAGGAACTGAAACACATCGAGGAGACTGCCGAGGACATGTCGGAATGAATGCCTCAGCCTGACCATCAACCCATGCGAGGATTGACCATGCTCATGACAAGACAATTGCCAAAAACAAAAGCCTCACATTTCTGTAAGGCTTTGTTTTTGATGGTGCCGCTTATCGGATTCGAACTGATGACCTACCGCTTACAAGGCGGTTGCTCTACCAACTGAGCTAAAGCGGCTTGGTGAAACTGGACCTGTGCATTGGTGGGTCGAGCGAGATTCGAACTCGCGACCAACGGATTAAAAGTCCGCTGCTCTACCGGCTGAGCTATCGACCCCCTTCACAAAGGAGCGCGAATTATACGTATTCATCACGCACTGTCAATGAAGAATAGCGATTACCCTCAAAATTGCATCAACTGACAAGCATAAAACCCCGCCACAATAAAGGTCTGCAGCAACGGCCTGTTTGCGGTTCCAGCCTCGACTCGCAATGTTATGGCTTGTTCCTGAGCGCTCCTCTGCAATCAGGCATGGGCTTGCCGAAATGGTAGCCCTGACCGTAATCCACACCGATACCTTTAAGCAAGGTGGTGATTTCCGCATTTTCCACCCATTCCGCAATTACTTTCATATCGTACACACGGGAAATCTCGACCATGGCCTGGACGAAAACCCTGTCATTGGCGCTTTCAAGCAGATTGCGTATGAACGATCCATCGATTTTCAAATAATCGATGTCCAGCTGCTTGATGTAATAAA
>JAJXWG010000192.1 GCA_021781695.1 Pseudomonadota bacterium | reverse complement strand
TATCCGGAAGTGGCTGATTATATCGCCAAGCTTGGCCGTCATGGCCGTGCGATGATGACCGGTTCCGGCGCATGTGTGTTCGCCGAATTCGGGAGCCACGAAGAGGCAGATGCCGTATTGCAGCAGCTGCCGCGATCGATGAGGGGAGTGGCAGTACAAGGTTTGTTGCGGCATCCATTGCATGACTGGGTGCCGGATTGAGTAATTGGGGAGTCGCCAAGTGGTAAGGCAACGGGTTTTGATCCCGTCATTCGTAGGTTCGATCCCTACCTCCTCAGCCATACTACGGGCTGTGCCCATTTGGTTTTTTCATTGAGGGGTTCACGTGTCCTACGATAGCTTGATGGTGTTCACTGGCAATGCCAACCCTAAGCTTGCAGAAGCGGTGGCGCAGCACCTTGACATCACGCTGGGACGCGCAACCGTCGCGCGGTTTTCGGACGGCGAGGTGATGGTGGAACTTCTCGAGAATGTGCGCGGCAAGGATGTGTTCATTTTGCAGTCTTCCTGTGCGCCGACCAACGATAATCTGATGGAAGTGATGGTGATGGCGGACGCGCTGAAACGCGCATCCGCAGGACGGATCACCGCTGCGATGCCTTATTTCGGCTACGCTCGGCAAGACAGGCGCCCACGCTCGGCGCGTGTTGCGATCACGGCGAAACTGGTTGCCGACATGCTGACCAGCGCCGGAGTGAACAGGCTTTTGACCATGGACTTGCACTCCGACCAGATACAGGGATTTTTCGACATACCTGTGGACAATATATATGCCAGTCCGATTCTGCTGGCAGACGTGTGGCGACAGAACTATCCCAACCTGATCGTGGTGTCACCTGATGTGGGCGGTGTGGTGAGAGCCCGCGCGCTGGCCAAGCAGCTGGATGCGGACCTTGCGATCATAGACAAGCGCAGGCCCAAGCCGAATGTGTCCAAGGTGATGAACATCATAGGCGAAGTGTCGGGGCGCACCTGTCTCATCATGGACGATCTGGTGGACACTGCCAATACGCTGTGCGAAGCGGCCAAGGCATTGAAGGAAAAAGGCGCTACGCGCGTGCTGGCCTATTGCACGCATCCGGTGCTGTCAGGCCCTGCGGTCGAGCGCATCGAGGCTTCTGCGATCGACGAGCTGGTCGTGACCGATACGATACCGCTGTCGGAAGCTGCAAGCAACTGCCGCCGTATCCGCCAGTTGAGCACGGCTGAGCTGATGGCGGAAACGATACGCCGCATCAACAACGAGGAGTCGGTCAGCTCGCTGTTTACCGAATGAGTTTTGGCGGCAGTCATGTCGGCTGCCGCATGTCTGAATCATCTGGTCGCGGATGGTTCTATTTTGGAGAAGTAGAAAATGAAGATTGAATTCAATGCAACAAAGCGCAACACGCAAGGTACGGGTGCGAGCCGCCGTCTGCGTAAGGCCGGTTTCGTCCCGGGCGTTGTATACGGTTCCGGCGATGCGGTGATGATACAGATGGACCACAACGAACTGTATTACAAGCTGCGCGCGGAGGAGTTTCATGCATCCGTCTTGACCATGAATCTGGACGGCAAGGCGGAATCCGTGCAGCTGCGCGCTTTCGTGATGCACCCGTTCCGCCAGCAGGTTCAGCATCTGGACTTCCAGCGCGTGGACATGAGCAAGAAGATACACATCAAGGTGCCGCTGCATTTCATCAACGAAGAAACAGCGCCTGGTGTGAAGACCGGCGGCGGCAAGATCAGCCACGTGATGATCGATGTGGACGTCACATGTCTGCCTGCAGACCTGCCAACCTTCATCGAGGTGGATCTGGGCAAGCTCGAGCTTGGCCACTCGGTGCACCTGTCCGACCTGGTCCTGCCCAAGGGAGTCGAGTTGGCCGCTCACGGCACGCATACCGGCGAGGCTGTTGTTGCTACGATACATGTGCCGCGCGGCGCAATCGAAGCTGAGGCAGTCGTTGAAGAAGCCGAGGCTGCACCAGCTGCGAAGAAGTAAAAGGGGATACCCTTTGAAACCCGCCATTGCTGATTTCGGCATGGCGGGTTTTGTTTTTGGAACAGGATGTTAAGATGGTCCTTGACTGATGAACATTCCGATACGATTGATTGTGGGCCTGGGGAATCCGGGTCGCGAATATGATACGACCCGCCACAATGCCGGATTCTGGTGGGTGGATGAGCTTGCCCGGAGCGAAAGCTTGAGCTTCAGGAATGAAGCAAAGTTTTTCGGCTTGCTTGCGCGTGGTCATCTGCACGGGCATGAAGCCTTTCTGCTCAAGCCGCAAACCTTCATGAATGCCAGCGGACGATCTGTGGCTGCTGTGGCGCAATTTTACAAGATACTGCCGGCAGAGATACTGGTGGTGCACGACGAACTGGATCTGCAGCCCGGCATCGCGCGTCTGAAAATAGGCGGGGGGCATGGCGGGCACAATGGACTTAAAGATATCATCGCGCATCTGGGCACCAGGGACTTCTGGCGATTGCGGCTTGGGGTGGGGCATCCCGGCGATCGTGCCGAAGTGGTGAATTACGTTTTGAACGACCCGCGCCGCGAGGAGCAGGAGCTGATAGAGGATGCGCTGAAAAAATCGCAGCATGTCGCGCCGCTCATCATCGAAGGAAAATTGGAAGCCGCGATGCTGAAGCTGCACAGCAAGTAAGGATTGAGGGATGTGGAAAACCTCTACTCCGTTTTTAACTCAATCCTAGTCGTCGTCGCCCCAGCGCCGATAATAGCCATCATCATCGCCCCAGCGGGGAACGTAAACAACGCGAGGGGGAGGCTGATAATATTGCTGCGGCGGGTAATAGGCCTGTTGTTGAGGGTAATAGGCCTGTTGTGGGTAGTACACTTGCTGGGGAGGACCGTAATAAGGTCTGGAATAGGTTTGGCCCGCGTTGTAACCTATCACTGCTCCCAAGGCGGATGCAGCCACTCTTCCATTGCCCTGCCCCACTTGGGCACCAAGCAGGCCGCCTGCTATAGCACCTAGAATCCCTCCTCCATCTGCATGAGCAGGAAGTGAAACCAGTCCGATTGTTGCGGCAAGCGATACGGCGATCAGTCGATTCTTCAATTTTTGTCCCTTTGCTAAGAAAAGTACGATCGTTAGGCATGGGGTTGACGAATTTAGTTCCATCCAAAAAATTTTGTCGAGCAGCATCTGTCCATCTGTTGCAGCAAGCCTTTGGATCGGGGTTGCTGAGTGTTACAATCTCTTTTTTCAATACAAAACCGATACAAAATCGTTGTCAAACTGCTTCGATGGTTTTGTCTTGCAGCCATATAAATCATCACCTCGCGGTTCTGAGCGCATGCAGCT